>NZ_JACFYV010000047.1:0-39833 GCF_016759955.1 Burkholderia sp. KCJ3K979 | reverse complement strand
CACCCGAAGCCCGCGATGCCACGCCTGCCGATCCGTTTCGCCCTTGCCGCCAGCCTGTCCACCGTCGTCGCCCTCGCCGCGTGCGGAGGCGATGATGTCACCGCCGTTGCGCGCACGGACGCGCAACCGCCGTCCGGCGGCACGACGACGACGCCGGCCCCGACGCCGCCCGCCACCACCACGCCGCAACCGGGCAAGTGGAAAGCCGCGCGCGCCGGCGACCTGATCGACGTGACGCTCGGCGATCTCCATCCGACGCAGGGTGCGATCGGCTACGACCAGATCTACTACAAGCTCGGCCGCTACGAACTGCAGCCCGACAAGAAGTTCGACGACTTCTGCGCGGACGAAGGCCTCGGCGGCGTCGCATCGAGCGGCTACACGGCCCGATCGTCGCTGCGCGAACCGGCCAGCTACACGTGCGCGACGACGGACGCGAACGCCCGCGACCGCTCGGTGCTGAACCCCGTCGTGATCGGCCCGCACGGCGATGCGCTGTACCTGACCGACGGCCACCACGGCCTGTCGACCTATTACGAGACGCCCGACGGCGGCCCGTCGCTGCATGTGCACGTCGTCGTCAAGGACAACCTCAGCGACTACTCGGGCGACGCGTTCTGGCAGCAGATGCAAAGCCGTGGCTATCTGCGCCTGAAGAACGGCGAAGGCCAGCCGATCACGACCGCGCAACTGCCGAGCGGCCTCGGTCTGAAACTCGGGATGACGAACGACCGCTACCGCTCGCTCGTCTATTTCACGCGCGACATCGGCTACAGCAAGCCCGCACAAGCGACCGACTACCTCGAGTTCTACTGGGCTGACTGGCTGCGCGCGCAGCCCGGCACGTTCGCGCTGGCGAACTATGACCTCACGCGCGTCGGCACGACCGATCCCGACCCGGCGAAGGCCGACACGGGCTACCTGAATGCGGTCTGGAATGCGTCGACGCGGATGGTCGCGGCCACCGACCCCGTGATCGACGGCAAGACGGGCGCCGATCTCGGGCGCGCCGATGCGATCAACGGCGGGAAGAAATACAGCAAGGGGGAATTCGACAAGCTGCGCCAGCCGATCACGGCCGACAAGCCCGGCAAGATCGCGTACGCGCTCGACTACAAGACGCGCCACGCGCTGCCGCAGTAAGCGTCACGCAGTAAGAAGGCAAACCCCGGGGCCAGCCATGCCGCACGGGGCTGACGTGTTCAGAGCACCTTGCGGTACCCGTCGTCATCGTCGCTCGCAACTTCGAGATGCGACACGTCGGCCCACCGCACGACTTGCGCGCGGCCATCCACGTAATCGACGACGTTGATGCTGGTGTTGAGCAGTTGATAGGTACGCGGCGCCGACAGCTCGATCCCGTTCGCGAAGCGATACACGCAATCGAGCACGCCGCCGTGCGCGACGCACGCGATCCGGCCGCCCGGATGCGCGGCGACGATCGGTTCGAGCGCATGCAGCACGCGGTGATAGAACTCACGCTGCGACTCGCCACCCTCCGGCGCGAAGCCCGGGTCGCGCGTCTGCCACGCCGCATACGCGTCCGGAAACAGCGCCTCGATCTCGGTGCTGTCGTGCCCCTGGAACGCACCGTACGAGCGTTCGCGCAACCCTTCGCGCAGCAGCAGCGGCAGCCCGAGCGCATCGGCGAACGGTTGGGCGGTCTGTTGTGCGCGCATCAGGTCGCTCGAATACACCGCGTCGATCCGCGCGCCGTCACGCGCCTCGCGCCCGAGTCGCGCCGCCAGCCGCTGCGCCTGCGCGAGCCCCGTATCGGCCAATGGGATGTCGATATGCCCCTGGATGCGCTTGATGCGGTTCCAGGCCGTCTCGCCATGGCGGATGAAAAGAATCTGCGTGGTGGCCATCGCGGCGCGCCTCCGGAAAGAATCAGGGCCGCACTTGCAGCCAGAACGTCACGGGGCCGTCGTTGACGAGCGACACCTGCATGTCGGCGCCGAACTCGCCCGTCTCGACGATCGGGTGCCGCGCCCGCGCGGCCGCGACGAAATAGTCGAACAACCGCGCGCCTTCGTCGGGCGGTGCGGCCGGCGTGAAGCTCGGACGCAGCCCGCTGTTGGTATCGGCCGCCAGCGTGAATTGCGACACGAGCAGCAGGCCGCCCGCGCGGCCCTCGCCGTCGATGTTCGACACCGGCAGGTTCATCTTGCCGGCTGCGTCGCTGAACACGCGGTAGCCGAGCAGCTTCGCGAGCAGCTTGTCGGCCGCGGCCTCGGTATCGCCGCGCTCCGCGCAAACCAGCGCGAGCAGGCCCGCGCCGATCTCGCCCGTCGTGCGGCCGCCGACGCGCACGTCGGCACGCGTCACGCGCTGGATCAGCGCGATCATGCGGTCAGCGTGACGCGCGCGAAGCGGCGCTTGCCGACCTGCACGACGAACTCGCCGGCCTCGACCTTCAGGCCCTTGTCCGACACGGTCGCGCCGTCGATCTTCACGCCGCCCTGATCGATGTTGCGCAGCGCTTCGCTGGTCGACGGCACGAGGCCGGCCTGCTTCAGCAACTGACCGATCGCGAGCGGCGCACCGGCCAGCGTGACCGACGGAATGTCGTCCGGCACGCCGCCCTTCGCGCGGTGGTTGAAGTCCTCCAGCGCGCGCTCGGCGTCGGCCTGCGAATGGAATCGCGCGACGATTTCCTGCGCGAGCAGCACCTTGAAATCGCGCGGATTGCGGCCGCCTTCGGCCTCGCGCTTGAAGCCGGCGATCTCGTCGAGGCCGCGGAACGACAGCAGCTCGAAGTAACGCCACATCAGCGTGTCCGAGATGCTCATCAGCTTGCCGAACATGTCGGTCGGCTTCTCGCTGATGCCGACGTAGTTGCCCTTCGACTTCGACATCTTCTCGACGCCGTCGAGGCCTTCGAGCAGCGGCATCGTCAGGATGCACTGCTGTTCCTGGCCGTACTGCTTCTGCAGTTCGCGGCCGACCAGCAGGTTGAATTTCTGGTCGGTGCCGCCGAGTTCGAGATCGGCGTTCAGCGCGACCGAATCGTAGCCCTGCATCAGCGGGTACAGGAATTCGTGGATCGAGATCGGCACGCCGCCCTGGAAGCGCTTCGTGAAATCCTCGCGCTCGAGAATCCGCGCGACCGTGTAGCGCGACGCGAGCTTGATCATCCCGTCCGCGCCGAGCGGCATCGACCATTCGCTGTTGTAGCGGATCTCGGTTTTTTCGCGATCGAGCACGAGCGCGGCCTGCTCGAAGTAGGTCTTCGCGTTCGATTCGATCTGCTCGCGCGTGAGCGGCGGACGCGTCGCGTTGCGGCCCGACGGATCGCCGATCAGCGACGTGAAATCGCCAATCAGGAAGATCACCGTATGGCCGAGATCCTGCAACTGGCGCATCTTGTTCAGCACGACCGTATGGCCGATGTGGATGTCCGGTGCGGTCGGATCGAGGCCGAGCTTGATGCGCAGCGGCGTGCCGGTGGCTGCGCTGCGCGCGAGCTTCTGCGCGAACTCTTCCTCGATCAGCAGCTCGTCGACGCCGCGCTTCGTGACGGCGAGCGCATGCCGGACTTCGTCGGTGATCGGGAAAACGGGCTTGGAACTGGGTTCGGTGCTCATCGGTGCCAGGAAGAATGTCGCAAAAACAGGGATTTTCCCATAACTTGCGCGCGCATCGCTTAACGACGCGTCACGTTGCGCGGATAATCGGGCGCAAGGCGCGCGGCACCGGCCCGCGCCGCACGATCCAGGAGAACCCAACGTGCCGCAACGACAGCCGCAGCCTGCCCATCCGGCAGACGGCATCTATTTCGGGCTGATGTCGGGAACCAGCATGGACGGCGTCGACGGCGTCGCCGTGCGTTTCAAGGCCGGCCGCGCGCCGGTCGTGCTCGCGGAAGCGTTCGTCGGCTTCGCGCAATCGCTGCGCGACGCGTTGTTCGCGCTGCAGCAGCCCGGCGACAACGAGATCGACCGCGAATCGCTCGCCGCGAATGCGCTCGTCGCGCGCTATGCGGTGTGCTGCCATGAATTGCAGCGCACGGCCGGGCTGTCGCGCGACGAGATCCGCGCGATCGGCGTGCACGGCCAGACGGTGCGCCATCGCCCCGAGCGCGGCTATACGCGCCAGCTCAACAATCCGGCGCTGCTCGCGGAGCTGACGCAGGTCGACGTGATCGCCGATTTCCGCAGCCGCGACGTGGCCGCCGGCGGTCACGGCGCGCCGCTCGCGCCCGCGTTCCATGCGACGGTGTTCGGCGCGCCGGGCGAAACGCGGGTCGTCTGCAATCTCGGCGGGATCAGCAACATCACGATCCTGCCTGGCGCGGACGGCGACGTGCGCGGCTTCGACTGCGGCCCCGCGAACGCGCTGATCGATGCCTGGGCGACCCGCCACCTCGGCAAGCCGTACGACGACGGCGGGAAGTTCGCCGCACGCGGCACCGTACAGGCATCGCTGCTCGACGCCCTGCTCGACGAACCGTATTTCACCGCGCCGCCGCCAAAGAGCACCGGACGCGATCTGTTCAATCCCGCATGGCTCGACGCCAAGCTCGCCGCGTTCCCGCAAGTTGCACCGGAGGACGTGCAGGCCACGCTCACCGCGCTCACCGCCGTATCGGTGGCGCGCGAAATCGCGCAGCACGCACCGGGCTGCAAGGCCGTGTTCGTCTGCGGCGGCGGCGCACGCAATCCGGTACTGCTCGACGCGCTCCGGCACGCGCTGCGCGAGGCCGGCGTGCCGGCCGCGGTCGACACCACGGCCGCACTCGGCGTGCCGCCGCAGCAGGTCGAAGCGCTCGCGTTCGCGTGGCTCGCGTACCGCTTCACCGCGCGCCAGCCCGGCAATCTCGCGACGGTCACCGGCGCAGCCGGCAACCGCGTGCTCGGCGCGCTCTATCCGCGCTGACGCGATATCCGCCGCGCGGTGAGCGCCGCAGGACGAGTGCGCATAAAAAAAACGGGGCATGAAGCCCCGTTTTTCATTCCGGCGAACCGGCGCGGATCTGCCGTGCGCTCAGACCGAGAACGACGAACCGCACCCGCAGGTGGTGGTCGCGTTCGGGTTCTTGATCACGAACTGGGCGCCGTTGAGGTCGTCCTTGTAGTCGATCTCGGCGCCGACCAGGTACTGGTAGCTCATCGAGTCGATCAGGAGCTGGACGCCGTTCTTGTTCATCACGGTGTCGTCCTCGTTGACTTCCTCGTCGAACGTGAAGCCATACTGGAAGCCCGAGCAGCCGCCACCCTGCACGAACACGCGCAGCTTCAAGTCGGGATTGCCCTCTTCGTCGATCAGTTGCTTGACCTTGTCGGCCGCGGCGTCGGTGAAGACGAACGGCAGCGGCATATCGGTCGTCGTTGCTGCGGTTTCGGTAACAGCGTTCATTCGAACTCTCCAAAAAGCTTTAGCCGCTATTGTAGGGCCGATCAGAAGATCGTGCTGATGTCCATGAAATCAATAGGTTCTTGTCGATTTCATCAAACGCGCCCGCGCGGGTGGCGGCCGCGGCGGCCCGGGTGCGGGTAGTCAGCGGGCATAAAAAAACCGCCAGCGTGAAAGCTGGCGGTTTTTCCGGCAGACGCCGCTCGAAAGCGGCGAGGCCATGAAGCGGAATTAACGCTTCGAGAACTGCTTTGCGCGGCGTGCCTTGCGCAGACCGACCTTCTTACGCTCGACTTCACGCGCATCGCGCGTGACGAAGCCTGCGCTCGACAGCGACGGCTTCAGCGTCGCATCGTAGTCGATCAGTGCACGGGTGATGCCGTGACGCACTGCGCCTGCCTGACCCGTTTCGCCGCCGCCGTTGACGTTCACCTTGATGTCGAACGTCTGGCCGTGGTTCGTGAGTTCCAGCGGTTGACGCACGATCATCAGCGACGTTTCGCGCGAGAAGTAGTCAGCGATGGGCTTGCCGTTGACGATGATGTCGCCCTTGCCAGCCTTGATGAAGACACGTGCGACTGCGCTCTTGCGGCGGCCCGTACCGTAGTTCCAGTTACCGATCATGTGGGTCCCCTTAGATCTCGAGCGCCTTCGGCTGTTGAGCCGAGTGCGGATGCGTCGCTTCTGCGTAGACCTTCAGCTTCTTGATCATCGCGTAGCCGAGCGGGCCCTTCGGCAGCATGCCCTTGACCGCCTTCTCGAGCGCGCGGCCCGGGAAGCGCTCTTGCATCTTGCCGAACGTCGTTTCATAGATACCGCCCGGGTAGCCCGAGTGACGGTAGTACTTCTTGTCCAGCGTCTTGTTGCCCGTGACCTTCAACTTGCTCGCGTTGATGATGATGATGAAATCACCAGTGTCGACGTGCGGGGTGAACTCAGGCTTGTGCTTGCCGCGCAGACGGCGTGCCACTTCGCTGGCAACACGGCCGAGAACCTTATCCGTCGCGTCAATCACGTACCATTCGCGCGTCACCTCATGGGCTTTTGCGGAAAACGTCTTCATGATCGATCCAAAAAAATTGCTTTGCCCGATGTGTTCTTCCTGCTTGTCTGTGTGCGCTTCGAGGCGCGGTGCAGGCTCTCCCTGTTCTTTTTCCGTGGGCATGAATGCGGAAAAGCCCTGAATTATAAAGGAAATACGGCTACGTGGTCAAAGAGAATCCACGTCCCGTGTTCGCGGCGGCCGAAATGAGCCAAAATCCGGTCGTGCCCCACCAAGCCAGGCGAACCGAGCGCCTGGGGAGGCACCCATCGACGCGCGGCACATGACCTTGCCGCGCCAGACCGGTCGAACCCGAAAAACAACAAACCAGCATGATGAAACAACGACTTACGCCCTTTCTGGCGGCCGCGCTGCTGGCCGTCGCGGCGCCCGCCGTCGCCGCCCGCTCCGGCTGCGAAGCCAAGCTCGACGCACTCGATGCACGCATCGCCGAAGCCCGGACCGCCCATGCCGAAGACCGCATCGCGCGCCTGCGCGCGGTGCGCGAACGCGTCCGCCACTTCTGCGCACGCGGCCACGGCCACGCGTCGGCCGCCCGTGCGCCGGCGCCCGATGCCGACTCGCGCGGCACGCCGCCCGACGCGACTTCGCAGCCGGCTGCGCGACAGCCCGCGTGACGGTGCCGACGCGCGCAAGCCGCGCGCGGATGTTTGCATGGGACGAAAAAAAGCCCGAACGGCTGGTTCGGGCTTAATCCACCTTAGGAGGAGGGTGGAGGAGACATGCGGAGGTTGCCGCAGCGCGGCAACCAATGAGGACCATTATACGAATGCCCCGCCGACTTCACAAGAAAATTTGCATTGCGAAATCAAATACCGCAATATGAGATTTCATCCGGAAAGCTCGTTCGGACACATTTCCCTTTGAAATCAAACACGTAAACCCCTCTGACACGACCTAAAGCTACCCTCGCCTAGAGCAAAACCCCCCTAAATCCAGCAGGGAAATCGCCGCTCGCCGCCCTGCCCGCCCGGCCCCGGCGTTGCGCGTCGTGCAGCGCATCAGCCGACCGTTGCGCCGCGGGCTACAATGCCGGATCGAATCCGAATCAGGCAACGCTGGAGTGCAAGCATGGAATGCAAAGTAAGCTGGATGGGCCAGGACGGCATGGCGTTTTCCGCCGAGACCGGCAGCGGGCACCTCGTCACGATGGACGGCGCGCCCGAAGGCGGCGGCCACAACCTCGCGCCGCGTCCGATGGAAATGGTGCTGCTCGGCACCGGCGGCTGCACCGCCTATGACGTCGTGCTGATCCTGAAGAAGAGCCGCCAGGAAGTGAGCGGCTGCTCGGTCACGCTGAAGGCCGAGCGTGCGAGCGAAGATCCGAAGGTGTTCACGAAGGTGCACTTCCACTTCACGGTCACCGGCCGCAACCTGAACCCGGCCACGGTCGAGCGCGCGATCAACCTGTCGCACGACAAGTACTGCTCCGCGTCGATCATGATCGCGAAGACGGCCGAACTCACGCATTCGTTCGACATCGTCGCCGCCTGAGCGCACGGCGCGCGCATGAAAAAAGGGCCGGTGCTCAGCAGGGAGCGCCGGCCCTTTCGCATTCGAACGGCAAAGCAGGCCGATAAGCCGGATTCTGTGCACGCTGCACGCCGAAGCGCGTAACGCGTGGCAGTCATTCCTCTAGGCGCGCCATTGCTGACGCGCTCAAGCTTCCTACCCGCAGACGAGACGGGGGCCCCGTCCTGCATCCGAAAATGCGCGCCTGCCTACTTGGAATTGCTCCGGGTGGAGGTTACCGTGCCGGCGAACGTCGCCGTCGCCGCGGTGCGCTCTTACCGCACCGTTTCACCCTTACCTGATCCCGGCTTGCGCCGGGCCATCGGCGGTTTGCTTTCTGTTGCCCTGTTCCGCGTGTCGCCACGGATGGCCGTTAGCCATCACCCTGCCCTGTGGAGTCCGGACTTTCCTCGCCCCCGCGCGCCCGAAGGCGCCGAGGCCGCGACTGCCTGGCCTGCTTTGCGACGCGCATTCTAGCACTGCGCGCCGCCGTCGGCAGCGTGCGAGCGGCGGCCGCGGCGAAACACGGCCGGATCGTCGTAGAACGCGGGGTCGGCGTTCGCCGCGCACCAGCCCGGCACACCGAGCACCGGCAGCGGCGCGAAATCGCGGCTCGTCAGCGCGCGCGTGGCCAGTTCGGCGGCAATTCGTGCGTCGATGTGCGCGCGCCGTTGCGCGTCGGGCCACGAAAAATAGTCGGCGCTCACTTCGACGATCCATGCGTGCGCGGTGCAGGACTTGTAGGGTGCGACGAGCTGTTCGAGCAGCGCATGGCCGACGACTCGCGCTTCGCAGCGCGTGCCCCACGCATCGCGCGCGGCCACCAGTAGCCGCGGCCAGTCGAAGCCGCGCAGCGCGTCGGCGAGCGCGCGGTCGGCGGTGACGAACAGCGCGGCGTTCTCGTCGAACAACGTGAGCGCGTCGCGCAACGTCCCGCGCACGGGGCCGACGCCGCCCGCCGCGTCGATCGCGGCGGCCTGGCGTGCGTTCAGCGCGGCCTTGATGCGCGGGTACGCGAACCAGACGAGCGCATTGAAGAAGTCGTGAAGATGGTGGCGGCTCGGCACGTGGCCGGTGCCCGCGATATGGGTCTCGTACGCGACGCCGGGCGGCAGCTCGGCCTGCGGCACGAAGCGCAGCGGCCTGCCGCGGCCGGTGACGCGATCGCCGCCTCGTGACACGCCGCCCAACGCGCCGTTCAACGCATCGAGCAGCGCGGCCTCGCCCGCGCGGGCGGCCGCCTGCCACGCGCGGCCCGGCTCCGCGTAAGGCGCGAGCCACGGCGCGGACCAGTCGATCCGCGCGAAATCCGCCGCCGCACGACCGGCCGCAAGGCCGGATTCGCGCGGCGGCGCGCCGGTCACGCCAGCTTCCAGCCGATCGTCTCGCCGCCGCGCAGCGGCACGACCGGCGTATCGCCCGCGAAGATCTCGCGCGGCAGTTCCCACGGCTCGCGGCGCAGCGTGACCGTCTCGGCGCTGCGCGGCAGCCCGTAGAAATCGGCGCCGAAGAAGCTCGCGAACCCTTCCAGCTTGTCGAGCGCGCCGGCCGTGTCGAACGCTTCCGCGTACAGTTCGAGCGCGTGCAGCGCCGTGTAGCAGCCCGCGCAGCCGCACGCGGTTTCCTTCGCGTCGCGCGCATGCGGCGCGCTGTCGGTGCCGAGGAAGAAGCGCGGATTGCCCGACGTCGCGGCCTCGACCAGCGCCACGCGATGCGTCTCGCGCTTGAGCACCGGCAGGCAGTAGTAATGCGGGCGAATCCCGCCGACGAACAGCGCGTTGCGGTTGTACAGCAGGTGATGCGCGGTGATCGTCGCGCCGAGCAGGCCGGGCGCCGCGTCGGCATCGCGCACGTAGTCGGCCGCGTCCTTCGTCGTGATGTGCTCGAACACGACCTTCAGGCCCGGGAAATCGCGGCGCAGCGGCGTCATCACGCGGTCGATGAACACCTTCTCGCGGTCGAACAGGTCGATCGACGCATCGGTCACCTCGCCGTGCACGAGCAGCGGCATGCCTGTGTCCTGCATCGCCTCGAGCGTCTTCGCGCATTTCGCGAGATCGGTGACGCCATGGTCGGAGTTCGTCGTCGCGCCTGCCGGATACAGCTTCACGCCGTGCACGAAGCCGCTTTCGCGCGCGCGGCGGATTTCGTCGGGCGGCGTGTTGTCGGTCAGGTACAGCGTCATCAGCGGTTCGAACGTCATCCCGGCCGGCAGCGCGGCGAGGATGCGCTCGCGATAGGCCTGCGCCTGCGCGGTGGTCGTGACCGGCGGCTTCAGGTTCGGCATGACGATGGCGCGGCCGAACTGGCGGGCGGTGTGCGGCAGCACGGCGGCGAGCATGTCGCCGTCGCGCAGGTGCAGGTGCCAGTCGTCGGGACGGGCGAGCGAAAGCGTCGCCGGGGAAGAAGCGTTCGAGGCAGTCATAGGAGGCGTCGTGAGGAACGGGCTTGCCATCGGCGGGGCCGGAACGCGCGTGCGCGGGCCGACTGACGGCAAACCGCAACACGGGGCCTTTGGCCAGCGGAATCCGCTTTTTACCGCTCAGGGCTCGGTGATATGCTAGAAGCCGCATTGTACCGGGGTTCGCCCGGTTCGTTACCCCCCGCTTCAGCCTGCCGCCCCACGTAAAATGTGCCAACTCCTTGGAATGAACTGCGCCGCGCCGACGGACGTCACATTCTCCTTCACAGGTTTCGCGGCCCGGGGCGGGCTCACCGATCACCATGCCGACGGCTGGGGCATCGCGTTCTTCGAAGACAAGGCCTGCCGTCTCTTCATCGATCACCAGGCATCGGCCACGTCGCCGATCGCCGAAATGGTGAAGCGCTACCCGATCAAGTCCAAGAACACGATCGCCCACATCCGCAAGGCGACGCAAGGGCACATCCTGCTCGAGAACAGCCATCCGTTCATGCGCGAGCTGTGGGGCCGGCACTGGATCTTCGCGCATAACGGCGACCTGCAGGACTACGCGCCGGACATGGACGGCAGTGTCTACCACCCGGTCGGCACGACCGACAGCGAACAGGCGTTCTGCGTGCTGATGCAGGGGCTGCGCGAGGCCTTTCCCGGCGCGCAGCCGCCGCTGCCCGAGCTGTTCGAGCGGGTCGGCGAACTGACGCGCGGCATCACCGATCACGGCGTGTTCAACTTCCTGATGTCGAATGGCCAGGCGCTCTTCGCGCACTGCTCGACGCGGCTGCACTACCTCGTGCGGCGCTGGCCGTTCTCGACCGCGCATCTCGTCGACGAAGACCTGTCGATCGACTTCGCGAAATACACGACCCCCGAGGATCGCGTCGCGGTGATCGCAACGCAGCCGCTCACCGACAACGAAGTCTGGACCGCGTTCGAGCCGGGCGAGCTGATCATGTTCCAGTGCGGCGACGTCGCCGCACGGATGCAGATTCCGGTGCCCGAGCGTGTGCTCGAGAAGCTGCGCAACCCGTCGCTCGATGCGTCGGCATCCGCGCCGCGCGCGGTGGTTCGCGAAGCGCTCGCCACCGCGGCCGACGGCGATGCCGACGACGCGATCGATTTCTGAAGCCCGGCGCGGCATCGGCTGCGCTCGCTTTCCGAACTGCTGCGCGCACTTCATGCGGCATCAGCACAAATCGCCTCGCTCCGGTCAATACGGTTTCGTTTTAACCGCCACCCGGCGCAATCGATTGACATCACCCGACATCCGCTTGATTTATTAATTTACAAGCGAAAGCAAATAAAAGATGGAATCAGAAAAATAACCATCAATTAAAACAAGAACCCCTGATCCGGATTTTAACGCACCGCATCTGCCGGAACCGTTCGCTATCCCACCTACTCCGGTAGCCGTTCCAGATCTTCGCAAAGCCCCTACCAGCCCGCCCCCGCCATAGCCTTCGGTTCGATTAACCACACAAATCAAAAATACCACGCATTACGGTTCGCATCATTACAGTTTCCAGTTTCTCGATAATCGACGGCCATCTGAATCAGTAGACTCCGCCCATCCTCGGTGTAACGAAACACGATTGGCGCGACACGCTGCCATAGCCGCCGCACGCCCCTTCGGATCATTTCCCCACCGCGGAATGCGAATTCGCCGAACAACGGCGAATGCCACGTCAAAAAGAAGAAAGAGGGGTATGTCGTGAATCACTCATTTCGATCGATATGGAGCGAGGCCGCCGGCTGCTGGGTCGCGGTCGCGGAAACGACCCGGGCACGCGGCAAGCGCTCGGGCGCTGCATCGGGGCCAAGTCAGCGCACCGCCCGCAAGGCAACGCATCACGCAGTACGCCGGTCGCCGCTTCGTGTCGCGGCGCTCGGCGCCGCACTGGCGGCACTGTCGGCCGGCACCGTGCACGCATCGACCTGCGGCAACGGCGCGGCCGTCGCGAACGGCGCCACCTGCGCGCTCGGCAGTTTCAGCCCGACCGTCAACAACGATCTCGTCGGCGCCACGACCGTGTCGGGCGGCGACCGGGTCGGCCTGACCGGTGCCTGGACGGGCGCGACCGGCGACATGGGCTACACGCCGATGCCGCTCGGCAACACGTCCATCATTTCGGGCAACCCGAATCAGCCGTTGGTCACGCTCGGCGGCAAGACGCAAAGCGTCGGTACCCCCGATTCGATCACGGGCGGCCGCACGTCCGTCGCCACTTACGACTCGTCCGCGTTCGTGTCATCGACCGCGGGCTCGACCGTCGTGCAGGTCTACCACGACGTGAACGACAACCAGTACGTGAACACGCGGATCGGCACGGTCGCGAATTCGGGCGGCACGCTCGACGTATCGATCGGCAACCCCGCGAACGCACCTGCGGCAACCGGCAACGTGATGACGATCGCGGCCAAGCAGAGCGATCTCGCCTACGCGGACGGCACCGGCTCGGCACCCAGCGTCATCAACTGGAATTCGCGCAACCAGATCTGGTTCATCACCGGCGACTATCTCGCGAGCGGCGGCCCCCTCGGCAGCATCGAGCTCGACGTGCCGACCTACGCAGGCACCTTCACCGCGTTCGACGGCAGCACCTGGACCGTCACCGACGCCGCGTCGCTCGCCGCGTACAACGACTTTCTCGTGCGCTCGGTCCGCAACGGCGCGCTCGGCTCGCAGACCGCGTACGACACCGCGTTCGGCCAGGCCGTGACACTTTCCCCGCAGACCTTCGAGTATGCGAACGACGTATCGCCCGGCGACAAGAACGCGCTGCCCAGAAACTACCCGTCCGCGATGCACGGCACGGGCGCGAACGCTACGCTGCACATCGGCAAGGACGGTCAGATCGACTTCCGCGGCTCCAACACGATCGATGAGAGCGCGGCCGTCGTCGCGGAGAACGGCGCGCACTTCGTCAACGACGGGCGCCTGTCGGGCGACTTCACGCTGGTGCGCCTGCTGAGCGGCGCGAGCGGCGTCAACAACGGCACGATCTCGTCCGGCTATACGGTCGGCGACAACGTCAACACGGGGGGCGCCACCCCTTCCGACAACTTCGGGCTCAACACGTACGTCGAAGGCAGCGGCGTGTACGCGAACGGCGCCGGCACGACGTTCGTCAACAACGGCGTGATGAACGTCGGCGCCTGGAATCTCACCCGCAACCGGCTCGACCTGCAGAACTACGCGGTAGCCGCCACGGACGGCGCGCGCGCGTCGAACGCCGGCACGATCAACGTCGGCGTCAACGCGACGACGCTCGACAGCCAGGTGATCGGCGGCCTCGTCGCCGGCGGCAGCTTCACGAACGAAGCCGGCGGCACGATCTATCTCGGCCGCGCCGCGCAGTACGACCCCAGCTCCCCCGAAGCCGCGAACGACGTCGCGCTGTCCGCGCACGGGTACGGCATCCTGCTCGGCGCGTCGGGCACCGCCAGCAACCTCGGCACGATCGTGATCGGCACGCAGACGCAGAACGGCGCCGCACTGGCGAGCATCGGGTCGACTTCCGGCACGCTGACCAACGCGGGCGCGATCGTCGTCAACGGCGCGGCGCCCGGCACGCCGCTCGCCAACGTCGGCATGCTCGCGGCCGATACCGCCGCGACCGTGACCAATACGGGCACGATCACGCTGAATGGCGTGAACGGCATCGGCATCATGGTCGTCGGGACCGGCACGAACGCGACGGCCGCGACGTCGACCGGCACGATCGACGTGGCCGGCGGGCTCGATCCCGCGTCGGGCACGCGCAACTACGGCGTCTGGGCCGAAGGGCCGCTCGCGAAAGCCACGCTCGACGGTACGCTGAACCTGACGGGCACCGGCGCGATCGGCGTACACGCGCGTTCGGGCGCGACGATCGACGTCGGCGCGAACGCCGTGCCGGCCTTCATGTCCGGCACCCACCAGATCGGCTTCTATGCATACGGCGCAGGCTCGAAAATCAACGTCGCCGCGCAGCACCTGAGTGTCGACACCGACGATTCGACGCTGTTCCGCGTCGCGGGCGGCGCGGCCTACACGGGCGCGTCGGCGGCTGGCGCGCTGATCACCGACGTCAACGGCCAGCGCGCGCGTGGCGTGCTCGCGACCGACGTCGGCACCACGCTGTCGACCGGCAACGCGATCTACGACGTCAAAGGCGCGAACGGCATCGCGATCGCGGTCGAAGGCGGCGCGACAGGCACGATCGACCCGGGCACGACGATCCACCTGAACGCGGCCGGCGCGACCGCGGGCATCGTCGACGGCCAGGCGCACGACCTCGCCGGCGCGGCTGCCGGCGCACCGGTCGCGACGACGCTGACCAATCACGCCGCCGTCACGTCGTCGACCGCCGGCGTGACCGGCTTCATCGCGCAGAACCTCGGCACGCTCGAGAACCGCAGCTCGGTATTGCTCACCGGCGCCGGCTCGACGGGCGTCGTGGCTGGCGCGCTCGGCACGGTGAACAACGCGTCGACGATCCGCGTCTCCAACGGCACCGGCGCGCTCGTGCAGGGTGCGTCGGCCACGCTCGCCAATGCGGGTTCGATCGAAGCCGACGACGGGATCGCGGGCGTGCGTCTCACGGGGGCCGGCGCATCGGTCGCGCTGTCGGGCGCGGGCACCGTCGTCGCGAACGGCAGCGCCGACGGCGTGCTGATCGACTCGACCGTCAGCGGCGGCGGCATCGCGGCCGGCCCGACATCGATCGCGGTCGGCGGCTCGGGCAGCGGCATCCGCAACCTCGGTGCGAATGCAACGATCGCACTGTCCGGCACGCAGGTCGCCACGACCGGCAACAGCGCCGCCGGCCTTGCGTCGACCGGTGCGGGTGCACGTATCGCGGCCGATGCGGCCACGGTCGTCCGCACGGCGGGGGCCGACGCGCTTGGCCTGTCCGTGTCGGGTGCCGATTCGACGCTCACGGCCAACGGAACGACCGTCGCGACGACCGGCGCGAACGCGCATGCGATCGTCATGGACGGCGGCGCGACAGCCCTGCTGTCGGGCGCGAAGATTTCCGCATCGGGTGCCGCGGCCGATGGCATCGTCGCGCAAAACGGCGGCCGCCTCGCCGATACGGGTTCGTCGCTCGCCAGCGCGGCCGGCAACGGCGCCACCGCGAATAGCGGCGGCGTGCTCGCGTTGACCGGTACGGCGCTCACGGGCGCGACGGCCGGCGTGCTGACGTCGGACACGCTCGCGAACGGCGCGACCAGCTCGGTGCTCGTCGACGGCGGCAGCGTGACGTCCGCCACCGGGCCGGCGTTCGCCGCGCGCGGCGGCACGGCCGACATCGCGGTACGCAACGGCACGGTCGTGACGGCCGGCAACGGCACGCTGCTGAACCTCGCGAACGGCAGCAACGTGACGTTCAACGCATCGGCGGTCAACCTCGCGGGCGACATCGTGTCGGACGCGTCGAGCACCGGCAACGTGCTCCTCGCGAACGGCACGACGCTGACCGGGAAGATCGACCCGGTCGCGCTGAGTGTCGACGGCACGAGCACGTGGCGCATGATGGGCAGTTCGGTCCTGAGCAGCCTGAACAACGCGGGCCTCGTCGCGTTCGCCGCGCCGACCGGCTCGCCGACGCTGACCGGCAGCTACAAGACGCTGACGACCGGCGGCTACGTCGGCAACGGCGGCACGATCGCGCTGAACACGTATCTCGGCGCCGATACGTCACCGACCGACCGGCTGATCGTGAACGGCGGCACGGCGAGCGGCACGACCGGCCTGAAGATCGCCAACACGGCCGGCACCGGCGCGCAGACGACCGGTGACGGGATTCCCGTGGTCGTCACGGCCAACGGCGGCACGACCGCCGCGTCGGCATTCCATCTTGCCGGCCCGGTACAGGCCGGCGCGTACGAATACCGGCTCTATCGCGGTGGGCAAGACGATGCGAACGGCTGGTACCTGCGCTCGCAACTCGACCAGACCGACCCCGGCGACCCGATCCACCCGTCCGGCGGCGGCAACAACGGGAATGGCAACGCAAACGGCAACGGCGGCACGCTCGCGTATCGTCCGGGCGTGTCCGGTTACGCGATGACGCCGCTGCTGAACGCCGACTACGGCTTCTCGACGCTCGGCAGGCTGCATGAGCGCGTCGGCGACATCTACAACGTCGAGAAACAGCAGCCCGGCAATCGCGACGGCGTGTGGGGGCGCATCGGCGGCCAGAGCCTCGATGCGAACGCGGGCCGTTTCTCGGCCGACGAACGCACGTTCTTCGCGCAGTTCGGCAAGGACTGGACCCTCGACCAGGCGCCGGACGGCGCCGGCAGCACGCACGCGGGCGTGACGGCCAGCATCGGCGTGTCGAACGCGAGCTTCAGCGACATGGCGCGCGCAGGCTCGCCCGACCTGTCGACGTCGACCGGCTCGGTCGAGATGCACGCGCAGAGCGTCGGCGGCTACTGGACGCGCTATCTGCCCGACGGCACCTACTTCGACAGCGTCGGGCAGGTCACGCACTACGGCAACCGCTATCGCGACAGCTACGGCAACGAGGCGTCGCAGAACGGCTTCGGCGTCGCGCTGTCGCAGGAAGTCGGCAAGCCGTTCGCGATCGGCACGTTGCCGGTCGCGGTCGAGCCGCAAGCGCAGCTGATGTATCAGTACCTGAAGCTGAACGGGTTCAACGACAACGTGTCGACCGTGTCGGGCACGACGACGAATGCGCTGCGCGGCCGCGTCGGCGTGCGCATCTTCCGGCCGAACCTCCAGTCGGACGCGGGCGGCGGCGCCGCGACGCCGTACTTCACGGCCGACGTGCTGCACGACTTCCTGTCGCCCGGGCAGACCGTGGTCGGCGGCACGCCGTTCGCGACGCATCTCGGGCGCACCTGGTACGAGCTCGGCGTCGGCGTGACCGCCGGCTTCGGCAAGTCGGGCGAGCTGTACGCGAATGCGAAGATCGCGCGCAACATCGGCGGCGATTACCGGCGCGGGATCGTCGGGCAGGTCGGCTACCGGTACAGCTGGTAACGCCCGGCGACGGACGAAAAAAAACCGCCCGGCGGCATGCCGGGCGGTTTTCGCACGAGTGTGCGCGAGACGCGCGAACGCTCAGTGCAGGATCTTCGCGAGGAAGTCTTTCGCGCGATCCGATTTCGGATTCGAGAAGAAATCGTCCTTGCGGTCGTCCTCGACGATCGCGCCCTTGTCCATGAAGATCACGCGATGCGCGACCTTCTTCGCGAAGCCCATCTCGTGCGTGACGACCATCATCGTCATCCCTTCCTGCGCGAGTTCGACCATCACGTCGAGCACTTCGTTGATCATCTCGGGATCGAGCGCGGACGTCGGCTCGTCGAACAGCATCGCGATCGGGTCCATCGACAGCGCGCGCGCGATCGCAACCCGCTGCTGCTGGCCGCCCGACAACTGGCCCGGAAACTTGTGCGCATGCGCCTTCAGGCCGACGCGATCGAGCAGCTTCATGCCCTTCTCGTTCGCCTCGTCCTTGCCGCGGCCGAGCACCTTGACCTGCGCGAGCGTCAGGTTTTCGGTGATCGACAGGTGCGGGAACAGTTCGAAATGCTGGAACACCATCCCGACCTTCGAGCGCAGCTTCGACAGGTTCGTCTTCTTGTCGCCGACCGACTGGCCGTTCACGAGGATCTCGCCCTGCTGGAACGGCTCCAGGCCGTTCACGGTCTTGATCAGCGTCGACTTGCCGGAGCCCGACGGGCCGCACACGACGACCACTTCGCCTTTCTTGACCTCGGTCGTGCATTCGGTGAGGACCTGAAACTGGCCGTACCACTTCGAAACGTTCTTGATGGAAATCATCTTGTGACCTTTTTCTGGAGACCCTTGACGAGAGCAGACGCCAACGAGCAAATCACGAAATAGCATGCGCCGGCGAACAGGACCATCTCGACGGTCGTGCCGTCGCGATCGCCGACGTTGGCGGCCGTGCGGAAGAAGTCCGCGAGACTGATCACGTACACGAGCGACGTATCCTGGAACAGGACGATCGCCTGCGTGAGCAGCAGCGGCACCATCGCGCGGAACGCCTGCGGCAGGATCACGAGGCGCATCGCCTGCGCGTAGTTCATGCCGAGCGCGAACGCGGCGTTCACCTGCCCGCGCGGCACCGCCTGGATGCCGGCGCGGATGATCTCGGAATAATACGCGGCTTCGAACAACGAGAACGCGACCATGGCCGACGCGAGGCGGATGTCGATCGTCGGCGACAGCCCGAGCACGCCCTGCAGCAACTGCGGCACGATCAGGAAGAACCACAGCAGCACCATCACAAGCGGGATCGAGCGGAACACCGTCACGTACGCTTTCGCGAACCACGCGAGCGGCTTCACGCCGGACAGCCGCAGCAGCGCCAGCAGCGTGCCCCAGACGATCCCGATCACGATCGCGATCAGCGTGATCTTGAACGTGACGACCGCCCCCGACCACAGCGTCGGCAGCGCGCCGGGAATACTACTCCAGTCGAACTGATGCATCACTTGCCTCCGATATAGCCGGGCAGCCGCGTGCGGCCTTCGATCCAGCGCATGAACGCCATCACGACGAGGTTGATCAGCACGTAGGCGAGCGTGACCGCGATGAACGACTCGTAGGTCTGCGCGGTGTAGTCGACGAGCTGGCGCGCCTGCGCGGACAGGTCGAGCAGGCCGATCGTCGACGCGACGGCGGAGTTCTTGAAGATGTTCAGGAATTCCGACGTGAGCGGCGGCACGATGATCCGGTACGCGACGGGCAGCAGTACGTAGCGATACGTCTGCCATTGCGTGAAGCCCATCGCGAGGCCGGCCGCGCGCTGGCCCTTCGGCAGCGCGTTGATCCCCGAGCGCACCTGTTCGCACACGCGCGCGCCCGTGAACAGGCCGAGACAGACGATCGACGCGGTAAAGAACTGCGTGCCGGGCGGCAACTGCTTGATCCAGGTGCCGATCGACGCAGGCAGCAACTCGGGTATCACGAGATACCAGACGAAGAACTGCACGATCAGCGGGATGTTCCGGAAGATCGACACGTACACGGTGCCGATCGCGGCGAGCCACTTGTTCGGCACGGTGCGCAGCACGCCGAACAGCGACCCGACGATCAGCGCGATGACCCAGGCGACGAGCGACACTTCGATCGTCACCCAGAAGCCGGACATCAGCCATCCGAAATAAGTCGTCGGCTCGCCGGTCGACACGGGGCTCAGAAAGATGCCCCAGTTCCAGTGGTAAGACATGGGCAAGACTCCAGCAAAAAGAAACGGAAGAAGCGTGGCCTCTTCCGTCTCATTAGCGTCATTTCTGCATCAACGGCCGTATGGTCAGTCGAGCGCCTTGTCGTTCGGGTTCGCGTACAGCTTCTTCATCGAATCGGACAGCGGGAAGTTCAGGTTCAGCCCCTTCGGCGGAATCGGGTTCTCGAACCACTTCGCGTAGATCTTCGCGGCTTCGCCCGACTTCTCGACTTGCGAGATCGCGTCGTCGACGACCTTCTTGAAGTCGGCGTCACCCTTGCGCATCATGCAGCCGTAAGCCTCTTCCGATTGCGGCGTGCCGACGATCACCCACTCGCCCGGCTGCTTCGCCTTCGCGCGCTCGCCCGCGAGCAGCGCGTCGTCCATCATGAACGCGACCGCGCGGCCCGATTCCAGCGTGTTGAACGAATCGCCGTGATCCTTCGCGCTGATGATGTTCATGCCGAGCTGCTTGTCGTTGTTCATCTTGCGCAGCAGGCGCTCCGACGTCGTGCCGGCGGTCGTCACGACCGTCTTGCCCTTCAGGTCGGCGAAATCCTTGACGCCCGAATCCTTCTTCGTCATCAGGCGCGTGCCGATCACGAAGATCGTGTCGGAGAACGCGGCTTGCTGCTGACGCTCGAGGTTGTTGGTGGTCGAACCGCACTCGATGTCGACCGTGCCGTTCTGCACCAGCGGAATGCGGTTCTGCGACGTGACGGGGATGTTCTTCACCTGCAGGTTCGGCAGATTCAGCTTCTTCTTCACCGCGTCCACGATCTTCAGCTGGAACTCGCGCGAATAGCCGACCACCTGCTGGTTCTGGTCGTAGTAGGAGAACGGAATCGACGATTCGCGGTGGCCCAGCGCGATCACGCCCGTGTCCTTGATCTTCTTCAGCGTGCCAGTCTCCTGAGCGTACGCGCCGCTTGCGAACGCGCACAGCGCCGCGGCCATCAGGACTGCCTTGTGGTATTTCATTTTGGTCATCTCCTTGGCTAAAACCCGCGCCAGTGTATCAAAGTAATATTTTTGAAAGTACTGGTTGTTTACCGCACTACGAATCGCCCTGTGCGAAGCCTTCCTCCCGGCTCCGGGCGCTCCAGATGCGCGCGCGGGCGGTGCCGGATTCGGCACCGCCCGCGCGGGTTCATATCCACAATCGGGTGGATTGCGTCATGAATCGATCATGGTCGTCGATCGGGGACGCCCGGTTAGGGACGCCCGGTCGGGGACGTCCGATCAGGGGTAGAGGCCGCGCATTTCGCGCGCCATCAGGATGCGCTTGCACGCGACGATGAACGCCGCCGTACGCACCGTCACCTTGTGCTCTTCCGCGACCGCCCACACGCCGGCGAACGCTTCGCGCATCACGCGCTCGAGACGATGGTTGATCTCGTCTTCCGTCCAGAAGAAGCTCGAGAAATCCTGCACCCACTCGAAGTACGACACGGTCACGCCACCCGCGTTCGCGATCACGTCGGGGATCACGAGCACGCCGTTCGCGCTCAGAATGTCGTCCGCCGCCGTCGTCGTCGGGCCGTTCGCGCCTTCGACGACGATCTTCGTGCGGATCTTCGCCGCGTTCTTCTCGGTGATCTGGTTTTCCAGCGCCGCCGGGATCAGGATGTCGGTCTCGACCGTCCAGAACTCGTCGTTCGGCATCGGTTCCGCGCCTTCGAAGCCCGCGACGCCGCCGGTGCGGGCGACGTGGTCGAGCAGCTTGTTCGAATCGAGGCCGGCCGGCTGGTAGATCGTGCCCGTGTGATCCTGCACCGCGATCACCTTCGCGCCCGCTTCCTGGAACAGCTTCGCCGCGATGCCGCCGACGTTGCCGAAACCTTGCACCGCGATACGTGCGCCTTCGATTTCCAGGCCCTTCTTCTTCGCCGCTTCGGAGCCGACGACGAACACGCCGCGGCCCGTTGCTTCCTTGCGGCCGAGCGAACCGCCGAGCGCGATCGGCTTGCCGGTCACGACGCCGGTCGACGTCTGGCCCTGGTTCATCGAGTACGTGTCCATCATCCACGCCATCACCTGTTCGTTGGTGTTGACGTCCGGCGCCGGAATGTCGGTGTTCGGCCCGATGATGATGCCGATTTCGCTGGTGTAGCGGCGCGTCACGCGCTCGAGCTCACCACGCGACAGCTTGCGCGGGTCGACGCGGATACCGCCCTTCGCGCCGCCGTACGGCACGTTCACGGCCGCGTTCTTCACCGACATCCATGCCGACAGCGCCATCACTTCCGACAGCGTCACGTCCTGGTGGTAGCGCACGCCGCCCTTGCCCGGACCGCGCGACACGTTGTGCTGCACGCGATAGCCTTCGAAGTGCGCGACGGTGCCGTTGTCGAGCTCGATCGGGCAGTCGACGATCAGGATGCGCTTCGGACGCTTCAGCGTTTCGAGCCAGCGCGACAGCGAACCGAGGTACGGCGCGACGCGATCGACCTGCTGAAGGTAGTTGCCCCACGGGCCGAGATCGTCGGCGTGCAGGTAGGACGGGATGGACTGCTGTTGCGAAGACATGGACACTCCAACGTTCAACGGATTGCGCACATTGTCGAAAAAGCCGTTTTTTTTATCCAATGCCGTTTGTTTATTCGATTATGCGTTTCTTGCATGATCGCGATTTTTCGCAAATCCGCGGTCGATTTGCGCAAGAACGCCCGCGATCGGCCGTGCATCGCGTTCGTGAAAAACAGGATTGGACAGGCGCGGGCCGGCCGCGGGACAGCCGGCAGGCAGGCGCTGCAGGGGGTGCCGTCAGCCGGCCGGATTGACCGTCGGCGGTTAACCGTCGGTTATCCGGCGATCAAGCGGCGGCGTCGCCGGTCGTGTCGCGCAGTTCGTCGCGCACGACGTCCCACAGCGCCCGCACGAGCTTCTGCCGCGGATCGTCGCCCTGCAGCGCGAGCTTGTCGCAGTACAGCCGGATCTCCATCGTCAGCGTGAACGGATGCGCGCCGCCGCGCGCCGACCGGTCGAGCCGGATCAGCCGGCCGCCCGCGACCGCATCGTCGACCGCGCTGTGCGGCAGGAACGCGACGCCGTGGCCCGCGAGCGCCATCGCCTTCAGCCCCTCGGCCATGTCGGTTTCGTAGACGCGATCGAGAAACAGCCGCGTCGGCGCGTTCGCGATGATGACTTCGGTCATCCGGCCGAGATACGCGTTCGGCGTATACGACAGGTACGGCACGCGCGCGTCGGCCGCGCCCGGCAGCGTATGGCGCGGCCGGCCCGCGCGGCCGGGCGCCGAGAACGGGCTGATCGGCTCGCTGCCGAGGATCAGCATGTCGTAGCGGGCCGGGTCGAGCGCGACCGGGTGGCTCGGGTGGTGATAGCCCATCACGAGGTCGCAGCCGCCCTCGACCAGCGACAGCACCGCGTCGTGCACGTTCAGCGCGCGCAGCCGCGTGTGAACCTGGCCCATCTTCGCCTCGATCCGCTCGAGCCAGCGCGGAAAATACGTGAGCGACAGCGTGTGCGGCACCGCGAATTCGATCGTCGGCACCGGCGCGCCGACGTGGCCGCGCAGCAGCGTGCGCGCCTCGTGCGCCTGCGACAGCATCGTCAGCGCCTGCTCGTAGAAGATCTGCCCGGCCTGGGTGAGCCGCGTCGGATAGACCGAACGATCGATCAGCTCGGTCGCAAGCCACGCCTCGAGCGCCTGGATGCGCCGCGAAAACGCCGGCTGCGACACGTGCCGCAGCTCGGCGGACCGGCTAAAGCTGCGCGTCTCCGCGAGCGAGACGAAGTCTTCGAGCCATTTCAGTTCCATGCAGGCGGGCGCGGCGGGCGGCGGTCGGGAAGAAGCCTGCATTCTACCGGGGGGCGGCCCCGGCCGGCGGCGTCGAACGCGGCCCGGCAAGCCGGCGCGGGCCCCCGCCGGCACGCCATTCGCGCGCCGCCCCGGTGCCGCCCGAACCGCGCGCGCCCGCGGCAGTCGCGGCCGGACCAGTTCGGCCGGGATCGACGCGCGCCGATGGTAAAATGCCGGATTCTCCTCCCCTCGTTCGCCCCGGCCCCAAAAGGCCCTGCCCGATCATGTCCGACACTCGTCCCGATACGCTTTTCGCCCTCACCGCGCTCTCGCCCATCGACGGCCGCTACGCCAGCAAGACCGAAGCGCTGCGCGACTGGCTCTCCGAAGCCGCCTTCATGCGCCACCGCGTCACCGTGGAGGTGCACTGGCTGATCGCGCTGTCGCGCGCCGGCTTCGCGGAAGTCCCGCGCTTCTCGGAAGCCTCCGAGCAGTTCCTGCTGCAGCTCGCCGAGCGCTTCACCGCGCACGACGCCGCACGCATCAAGGAAATCGAGCGCGTGACGAACCACGACGTGAAGGCCGTCGAATACTGGCTGAAGGAATCGGTGAAGGGCCAGGCCGAACTCGAGAAGGCGAGCGAATTCATCCACTTCGCGTGCACGTCCGAGGACATCAACAACACGTCGCACGGAATGATGCTCGCCGGCGCGCGCGAACACGTGATCCTGCCGGCGCTGCGCACGGTCTACCAGCGCCTCGTCGCACTCGCGCACGCGCATGCCGAACAGCCGATGCTGTCGCGCACGCACGGCCAGCCGGCCAGCCCGACGACGCTCGGCAAGGAACTCGCGAACGTCGCCGCACGCCTCGCCCGCGCGATCACGCGCATCGAGAAGGTCGAGATCCTCGGCAAGATGAACGGCGCGGTCGGCAACTTCAACGCGCATCTCTCGGCGTATCCGGAATTCGACTGGGAAGCGTTCTCGCGCGACGTGATCGAGAACCGCCTGAAGCTCACGTTCAACCCGTACACGATCCAGATCGAGCCGCACGACTACATGGCCGAACTGTTCGACGCCGTGGCGCGCGCGAACACGATCCTGCTCGACCTCGACCGCGACGTGTGGGGCTACATCTCGGTCGGCTACTTCAAGCAGAAGACGAAGGCCGGCGAAATCGGCTCGTCGACGATGCCGCACAAGGTCAACCCGATCGACTTCGAGAACTCGGAAGGCAACCTCGGCCTCGCGAACGCGACGCTGCGCCACCTCGCCGACAAGCTGCCGGTGTCGCGCTGGCAGCGCGACCTGACCGACTCGACGGTGCTGCGCAACATGGGCGTCGCGCTCGGCTACTCGCTGCTCGCGTACGACTCGCTGATCCGCGGCCTCGACAAGCTCGAAGTGAACCCGCAGCGCCTGAACGAAGATCTCGACAACTGCTGGGAAGTGCTCGCCGAGCCGGTGCAGACGGTGATGCGCCGCTACGGCATCGAGAACCCGTACGAGCAGTTGAAGGAACTGACGCGCGGCAAGGGCATCACGCGCGAAGCGCTGCAGGAATTCGTCGGCACGCTGGCGATCCCGCAGGATGCGAAGGACCGCCTGCTCGCGATGACGCCGGCGTCGTACATCGGCAAGGCCGTCGAACTCGCGAAGCGGATCGCGTAAGCGCCGCCGTCGCCTGACAAAAAAAGCCCGATGCGAAGCAATTCGCATCGGGCTTTTTATTGCCTGCCGCAGCCGATCAGAACGAGATCATCCGCCCCGGGTTCAGCGCGCTCATCACGCTCATCGCCGCCTTCGCGGCCGGAATCGCGATCGGCGACAACTGCCGGCCGAGCGGAATCGCGCGGTGATCGATGCCCGTGAGCATCGAGAAATCGTCGTTGCGGCCGACGAAATCGTCGCAGATCGCCTTACCGATCCGCACCGTCTGCGCGACGCCGTGCCCGCTCCAGCCCTGCACCATGTACATCGGCACGCGGCCGTCGGTCTTGCGGCTGTCGGTCGCGCCGTTCAGCGTGAAATCGCTGACGCCGCTCCAGCAGTAGTCGAGCGCGAAGCGGCCGTCGTGCTGCGGAAACACCGTGTTCAGTCGCGTCAGCAGATACGCGTTGACGTCGGGCTGCGCCCAGCAGCTGCCGGTGCCCTGCCCGCCGAACAGCAGGCGGTTGCCGCGCACCGGCCGGTAGTAGTCGATCTGGAACTGCGTGTCGTACACCGGCATGCCGGCCGGCAGCAGCGTCGCGACGTCGACGTCGAGCGGCGCCGTCACGCTCACGTACGTGAAGAACGGCACCGTGGTCGCCGCGCCGTCGTCGAGCAGCCGGAACGTCGTGTTGTGCAGCGCGAGCACCACCCCCTTGCGCGCGGTGATGGTGCCGCCCGGCGTCGTCGCGACGACGCCGGCGGGCGTCTCGTCGAGCTCGAGCACTTCGGTGCCTTCGAACAGCGCGCCGCCGTTCAGCCGGAAGCCGTGCACGAGGCCGCGCACCAGTGCGAGCGGGTGAATCTGGCCGCCGATCGCGTCGATCGCCGCGCCGTGATACAGCCCCGAGCGCACGTATTCGTCGTGCAGCTGATGGCGGCCGACGAGCGTCACGCCCGCGTCTCCAAGGTGACGGCGCGCATCCGCGCCGTCGAGCAGCGCGCTCATGTGGCCGGGGTGAACCGCCGCCGTCACGTGGCCGCGCTTGCGGTCGAGATCGAGCGCGTAGCGGGCGCCGATTTCGTCGATCAGATCCATCGACTCGGCCGACGCGAAGCGCCACAGCCGCTTCGCGTCGTCGTGCGACAGGTTCTCGATCATGTCGGCCGCTTCCCAGCGCGCGAGGCCGGGCGTCAGTTGCCCGCCGTTGCGGCCGGACGCGGCCGAGCCGACGTGATGCTTGTCGACGAGGATCGTGTCGACGCCCGCTTCCGCGAGATGCAGCGCGGCCGACGCGCCGAGCAGGCCCGCGCCGATCACGAGCACGTCGCACACGATGTCGTGCGCGAGCGGCGCGCTGTTTTCATGGCGCGACAACGACGCCTCGTACCAGTTGGCCGGATGCGCGCCGTCGTAGCGAGCCGGATCGCACCAGTTCCAGTTGTCTTTTTCGATGTTCAGTTGCGTTTGCTCGAAACGCGCTTCACCCTGGATCAAGGGCTTGTTGTTGGACGTCATGATTGCACTTGCATGGTCTTGGCCGCCTGTCGAAGGGCCCTGAGGCTTCGCGGGTGGGGCAGCCGGTTCCACATGGGAGTCAACGAGAAAAGGGGCGCGATGGCCCGTGTTGACGGCGGGCACGCTCGTGCCGCCTGGATCCCGGACTGTGCGAAAGCACGTATTGAAAGGTGCCGGGACACCCAATTTCTACACCGCAGAAATAATTCTACAGTGTAGAATAAGCTTTCGTCAAGTTTACAGCCGGTACGGTACCGGCCTGCCAGCCCGCCTCGATGAAAGACAAACCCGCCCAAGGGCCGCGCGGCCTCGACAAGGACGCGATCGTCGCGGCCGCGCTCGCGCTGCTCGAAGACGTCGGCGAAGCCGCGTTCAGCGTGCGCAAGCTCGCGCAATCGGTCGGCTGCGACCCGATGAGCGTGCTGTATCACTTCAAGTCGAAGGAAGGCCTGAGCCGCGCGATCGCGAATGCACTGTCGCGCTCGCTCGTGCCGGTCGAGCCTTCACTGCCGTGGCGCGAACGGCTGCGTGACCTCGCGCGCCAGTACCGCGCGCTCGCGCTGCGCTACCCCGCCGCGTTCGCGCTGCTGCAGCGGCACATGAGCACGGGGCCGGCCGATCTCGCGCACATCGAGGCCGTGCATCGCGCGCTGACCGATGCCGGCATCCCGCACGCGGCGCTGCCGTCGGTATGCGTCGGCTGGTACGCGAGCGTGATCGGGCTCGCCGCCGCCGAAGCGGGCGGCCTCACGCGCGCCGCGAACGAGGTCGAGCTCGCGGAAATGCACGCGCTGTCCGACGCCGCGCATCCGCTCGTCAAGTCGGCCGCCCCGCTCTACGCGCAGCTCGATCCGGCCGTCGTGCACGACACGATGCTCGACGTGCTGCTCGACGGCATCGCGCAACGCGCACACACGGCCTGACCGTGCGGCCGCGCCGCCAACGAAAAAGGCGCCCGAAGGCGCCTTTTTCATGACGATGACCGCGAACCGCGCTCAGTGCTGCTGCGCGTGGCCGATCTTCAGCATGACCTGATCGACGATCTGCTCGGGCGTCAGCTCGATGCTGAGCTCGATCGCTTCGTCCGGGCCCGGTTCCTCGAGCGTGTCGAGCTGGCTCTTCAGCAGCGACGGATCGAAGAAATGGCCGGTGCGGCTTTTCAGACGCTCCTGCAACACCTCGAACGAACCCTTTAGATACACGAACCGCACGTCGGTGTCGGTGCCGCGCAGCACGTCGCGGTACGACCGCTTCAGCGACGAGCACGTGAACACGGCGGTTTCGCCGGCGCGCTGCTTTTCCTCGATGGCCGCGCGAATCGTGCGCAGCCACGGCCAGCGGTCTTCATCGGTCAGCGGAATGCCGTGGTGCATCTTTTCCTTGTTCGCCGCGCTGTGAAACGCGTCGCCATCGGTATAACTGCACGACAGGCGTTCCGCCAGCATTTCGCCGATCAGCGACTTGCCCGCGCCCGACACGCCCATTGCGATCAGAATCATTGACTACCCCTTGTTACAGAACCACGCTCAGCAACAGCGTAAAACTCAGACCGAGCACCGAGATGATGGTTTCAAGCAGCGACCAGGTCTTGAACGTCTGGCCCACCGTCATCCCGAAATATTCCTTGATCAGCCAGAAGCCGCCGTCGTTCACGTGCGAGAAGATCAGCGAGCCCGACCCCGTCGCGAGCACCAGCAGCTCCGGCCGGACCGACGCGCCCGACGCCGCCGCGATCGGCGCGACGATACCGCAGGCCGTCGTCATCGCGACCGTCGCTGAACCCGTCGCGAGACGCATCAGCGCCGCGACGAACCAGCCGAGCAGCAGCGGCGACAGGTGCGCGTGCTTCGCGGTCTCGACGATCTGCTGCGAGATCCCGCTGTCGCGCAGGACGCCGCCGAAGCCGCCGCCCGCGCCGACGATCAGCGTGATCCCGGCGATCGGCGCCAGGCACTCGCCGCAGAACTTCTGGATCTGGTCGCGGTTGAAGCCCTGCTTCGCGCCGAAGGTCCAGAAGCTCACGAGCACGGCGATCAGCAGCGCGACGTCCGAGTTGCCCGCAAAGCGCAGCAGGTTGTTCGGCAACGACTTCGGCGTGAACACCAGGTCGGCCCAGCTGCCGACGAGCATCAGCACGACGGGCAGCAGGATCGTGAACAGCGTGATGCCGAAGCTCGGTAGCTCGCGCTTGCCGCCGTCCGTACGCGAATCGACGAATTGCGACGCGAGCGGGTTGTTTTCCGGCAGCTTCACGAACTTCGAGATCATCAGCGCGAACAGCGGGCCCGCGATGATCGCGGTCGGCACGCCGACGACCAGGCCGAAGGCGATCGTCTTGCCGATATCGGCGCCGTATTGCTGGACGGCCAGCAGCGCGGCCGGGTGCGGCGGGATCAGCCCGTGCACGACCGACAGGCCGGCCACCATCGGCAGGCCGACGACGAGCAGCGACTTGCCGGTGCGCTTCGCGACGTTGAACGCGATCGGGATCAGCAGCACGAAGCCGACTTCGAAGAACACCGGCAGGCCGACGATGATCGCGACGAACATCATCGCCCAGTGGATGTTCTTTTCACCGAACCAGTCGATCAGCGTGGTCGCGATCCGTTCGGCGCCGCCCGATTCGGCCATCATCTTGCCGAGCATCGTGCCGAGGCCGACGACGATCGCGATGTGGCCGAGCGTGCCGCCGGTGCCCGTTTCGAACGACTTGACGATCTTGTCCATCGGCATGCCGACGACGAGACCGAGGCCGAGCGAGACGATGATCAGCACCAGGAACGGGTAGATCTTGTAGCGCGCGATCATCAGGATCAGCGCGGCAATCGCGATCAGCGTGAATACGAGCAGCATGCTGCCTTGGACGGCCCCCATGTGGCACTCCTCCTAGAATTGTTCGAACCGGGCGAGTCGTTGCGAGTATGCCCGGCTATGCGGGTCTCCGAAACACGGGGGTACCCCCCCGTCAGGACGCTGAATTTTACTTATCTTTGCGATCCGCGGATAGAACCGGTTCCATCAGCAAAAACCCTCGGTAAAACAAGCACTAACGCTTGCTTTCCGAGGGCTGAACCGTCATCTGGTACAAGTCTTAACGGGGCAACTGGCTCGCTGCTTGCGCGAGGCGCGTGACTTCGGCCCAGTCCTGCGCGGCGAGCGCGGCCTTCGGCGTGAGCCACGAGCCGCCGACGCACACGACGTTCGGCAGTTTCAGGAAGTTCGGCGCGGTGTCGACCGTGATGCCGCCGGTCGGGCAGAACTTCAGCGCCGGGAACGGGCCATGGAACGCCTGCAGCATCGGCACGCCGCCCGCCTGCTGCGCGGGGAAGAACTTCACGATGTCGTAGCCGAATTCGAGCGCCTGGATGATGTCGCTCGGCGTCATCACGCCCGGCAGCAGCGGCAGGCCGGCGTCGAGCGACGCGAGGTGCAGCTCCTTCGTCAGGCCCGGCGACACGCCGAACTTCGCGCCCGCACGCTTGGCCTGCGCGCAGTGCTCGGGCTTCGTGATCGTGCCGACGCCGACGACGATGTCGTCCGCAAGCTGGCTCGCGCGCTGGATCGCTTCCAGCCCGGCCGGCGTGCGCAGCGTGATCTCGAGCACCTTCACGCCGCCGGCGTGCAATGCACGCGACACGTTTTCGCCCTGCTCGACCGAGTCGAATGCGAGCACCGGAATGACCGGGCCCAGCTTCACGATTTCAGCAATCGTCTTCATTGAATTGGCTCCTTGAAATTCATGCGGTGACGTGGGCGGCCGTTTCGCCGACCAGCGTCCCGAAAACCGATGCGCCCTGCTCGGCCGGTGCGGCCGCGGCGCGGAATACGCCGAACAGTTCGCGCCCGAAACCGACTTCGTTCTCGGCCTGGTGCCGCGGCTGCGCGACCGGGCGCGCATGCCACTCGGCGGCGTCGACCTCGATGTCGAGCACGCCGGCTTCTGCGTCGATCACGAGCATGTCGCCCGTCTTCACCTTGCCGATCGGGCCGGCCAGCAGCGCCTCCGGCGACACGTGGATCACGGCCGGCACCTTGCCCGATGCGCCCGACATGCGGCCGTCGGTCACCAGCGCGACGTGGAAGCCCTGATCCTGCAGCACGCCGAGCAGCGGCGTCAAACGGTGCAGCTCGGGCATGCCGTTGGCGCGCGCGCCCTGGAAGCGCACCACCGCGACGAAATCGCGCTTCAGCTCGCCGCGATCGAACGCTTCCTGCACGGCTTCCTGCGAGTCGAACACGATCGCGGGCGCCGTCACCTTGCGGTGCTCCGGCGCGACCGCCGAGATCTTGATCACGCCGCGGCCGAGCCGGCCCTGCATCAGGCGCAGGCCGCCGTCCGGCTGGAACGGCTCGCGAATGCCGCGCAGCACCTTCGTGTCGTGGCTCTCGGCCGCGCCGTCGACCCACGTCAGCTTGCCGTCGATCAGCTTAGGCTCCTTCGTGTAGTGCGCAAGCCCGTTGCCTGCGACCGTCGTCACGTCCTCATGCAACAGCCCGCCTTCGAGCAGGTTGCGTACCAGGAACGCGACACCGCCCGCCGCGTGGAAATGGTTCACGTCGGCCTTGCCGTTCGGGTAGATCTTCGCGAGCAGCGGCACGACGGCCGACAGCTCGTCGAAGTCGTTCCAGTCGATCAGGATGCCGGCCGCGCGCGCGATCGCGACCAAGTGCAGCGTGTGGTTGGTCGAGCCGCCCGTCGCGAGCAGCGCAACGATGCCGTTGACGATTGCCTTTTCGTCGATCACATGGCCGATCGGCGTGTAGTGGCCGCGCTCGACGGTCAGGTCGAGCACGCGGCGCGCGGCTTCGGCCGTCAGCGCGGTGCGCAGCGGCGTGTGCGGGTGAACGAAAGCGGAGCCCGGCAGGTGCAGCCCCATCAGCTCCATCAGCATCTGGTTGCTGTTCGCGGTGCCGTAGAACGTGCAGGTGCCGTGGCCGTGATACGCGGCCGATTCGGCTTCGAGCAGCGCGTCGCGGCCGACCTGGCCGGTCGCGAACTGCTGGCGGATCTTCGCCTTGTCGTCGTTCGACAGGCCGCTCGTCATCGGGCCGGCTGGCACGAAGATCGTCGGCAGGTGGCCAAACTGCAGCGCGCCGATCAGCAGACCCGGCACGATCTTGTCGCAGATGCCGAGACAGAGCGCCGCGTCGAACATGTTGTGCGTGAGCGCGATCGCCGTGCCCATCGCGATCGCCTCGCGCGAGAACAGCGACAGCTCCATCCCCGGGTTGCCCTGCGTGACGCCGTCGCACATCGCCGGCACGCCGCCCGCGAACTGCGCGACCCCGCCGTTCTCGCGCGCGGCCGCCTTGATGATTTCGGGGAAATCCTTGTACGGCGCGTGCGCGGACAGCATCTCGTTGTACGAGGACACGATGCCGATGTTCGGCTCGCGGATCGCCTTGATCGCGAACTTGTCGTTGCCCTCGAGGCCCGCGAAGCCGTGCGCGAGGTTCGCGCACGACAGCGCGCCGCGTGCCGGGAACTTGCCTTGCGCGCCGTCGATGCGCTGCAGATAGGCGGAACGGGTCGATTGGCTGCGGGCGATCACGCGTTCGGTGACCTTCGCCAGAGTGGGGTGCAGCGACGTCATGCTGGGCGCTCCTGTATGCCGGCCGACACCGGCGGTTGGAATCGTGGGGACGGTCGAGCTTCGTCGATCGAACGAAGGCAGTCTAGTAGAAAAACTACAAGCACGCAATGCTGATTAACGCGTTCGCAACCGCCATTCCCGCTACCAGCAAGGCTTTAATCAGTAAAAACCCTAATTCGTGTCGCTAACCTCGCATCGAAACCATCGCGATTACGCTAGTATTTTCATGTAGATTTTCTACAATTCGATTGCGATACACTCGCTCATCCGAACCCGATTTCCACCTGCCGTCCCATGCTGCCTCGCATTGAAGCGATCCGCGCCGAGTTGCGCCCGTCCGAGCGCAAGCTCGCCGACTACATCCTCGCCGCGCCGCGCGAGGTGCTCGACCTCGCGATGACCGAGCTGTCGATGCGCGCCGGCGTCAGCCAGCCGACCATCGCGCGCTTCTGCCAGGCGCTCGGCTGCAGCGGCTTTCGCGAATTCAAGATCCGGCTCGCGCAGAGCGTCGCGCCGGGCGTGTCGTCGGTGTACCGCGACGTCGAGCCGAACGAACCGGCGCCCGGCATCATCGGCAAGGTGTTCGACCGCACGATCGGCGCGCTGATCGAAGTGCGCAACAGCCTGTCCGCCGGCAGCGTCGCCGACGCGATCGCGCTGCTGTCGAACGCGTCGCGCATCGAGTTCTACGGCGCCGGCGGCTCGGGCATCGCCGCGCAGGACATCCAGCACAAGTTCTTCCGGCTCGGCGTGCCGAGCGTCGCGTATTCGGACCCGCACACGTTCTCGATGTCCTCGGCGCTGCTCGGGCCGCACGACGTCGTCGTCGCGATCTCGAACACCGGCCGCACACGCGACATCGTCGACGCCGCGCGCTCCGCGCTCGCGTGCGGCGCGAAAGTCGTCGCGATCACGCAGAGCCATTCGCCGCTCGCGAAGCTCGCGACGGTCAGCCTCGCGTCGAACGTCGCCGAGGAAACGGACGTGTTTTCGCCGATGACGTCGCGGATGTCGCATCTCGCGATCGGCGACATCCTCGCGGTCGGCGTCGCGCTGTCGCGCGGGCCGGCGCTGATGGAGCGCGTCGGCCGCGCGAAGGAAGCGATCACGCGCAGGCGGATCGACGATCCGACGAAGGAGTAGCGGTTCGCGGAATGCCGCGCGTAAACGAACAACGGCGCCCCGAGGGGCGCCGTTGCGCATGATTCGACGGCGACGGTTTCACCGGCCGCGCCGCTCAGAACGGCTTGATCACCACCAGCGCGACCGCCGCGAGCATGCCGAGCACCGGCAACTCGTTGAACACGCGATACCACTTGTCGGTGCGGCGGTTCTCGCCGCGCTCGAACACCCGCAGCAGGTGCCCGCAATACGCGTGATAGATGATCAGCAGCACCACCACCGTCACCTTCGCGTGAATCCAGCCCTGCCCCTGGCCGATGCCGATCACGAGCCACAGCCACAGCCCGCACGCGAGCGCGGGCACCGCGATCATCGTCATGAAACGGAACAGCTTGCGCGCCATCAGCAGCAGGCGTCGCACCGCGGCCGGATCGGTCTCCATGGCCAGGTTCACGTAGATGCGCGGCAGGTAGAACAGCCCCGCGAACCACGCGGCGATCAGAACGACATGGAACGTCTTGACCCAGAGCATTGCCATCGGTTGTGCGCCTCGCTGTTGACTTACTGACGGCCTTCGCCGTGCCCGAGCACCACGTACTTCAGCGACGTGAGCCCTTCCAGGCCGACCGGGCCGCGTGCGTGCAGCTTGTCGTTCGAGATGCCGATTTCCGCGCCGAGGCCGAATTCGAAGCCATCCGCAAAGCGCGTCGACGCATTGACCATCACGCTCGCCGAATCGACTTCGCGCAGGAAACGCATCGCGCGGTCGTGATCCTCGGTGACGATCGCATCCGTGTGATGCGAGCCGTAATGGTTGATGTGCTCGATCGCGGCGTCGAGGCCGTCGACGACCTTGATCGCGAGCACCGGCGCGAGATATTCGGTATGCCAGTCTTCTTCGGTCGCGTCGACGAGCGGGCCGACGCCCGCATCGGCGAGCACCGCGCGCGCGGCCGCATCGACGCGCAGCTCGACCTGCTTGTCGCGATACAGCTTGCCGAGCGGCGGCAGCAGCTTCGCGGCGATGCCGCTCGCGACGAGCAGCGTCTCCATCGTGTTGCAGGTGCCGTAGCGGTGCGTCTTCGCGTTGTCGCAGACGGTCAGCGCCTTGTCGAGATCGGCGCGATCGTCGACGTACACGTGGCAGATGCCGTCGAGGTGCTTGATCATCGGCACGCGCGCCTCGTTGATCAGCCGTTCGATCAGGCTCTTGCCGCCGCGCGGCACGATCACGTCGACGTATTCGGTCATCGTGATCAGCTTGCCGACCGCCGCACGATCGGCCGTCGCGACGACCTGCACCGCGTCCTGCGGGAGGCCTGCCGCCTCGAGCCCTTCGCCGATCAGCTTCGCGAGCGCCGCGTTCGATTCGAGCGCCTCGGAGCCGCCGCGCAGGATCGTCGCGTTGCCCGATTTCAGGCACAGCGCGGCCGCGTCGATCGTCACGTTCGGGCGCGACTCGTAGATGATGCCGATCACGCCGAGCGGCACGCGCATCTGGCCGACCTGGATTCCGCTCGGGCGGAACTTGAGGTTGCCGATCTCGCCGATCGGATCGGCCAGCGACGCGACCTGGCGCAGCCCCTCGACCATCGTGTTCAGCGCCTTGTCCGACAGCGTCAGGCGGTCGACGAACGCCGCATCGAGCCCCTTTTCACGGGCACGGGCGACGTCGCGTGCATTCGCGTCCTTCAGCGCCTGCGCATCGCGTTCGATCGCGCGGGCCACGGCGTCGAGCGCCGCGTTCTTCGCGGCGGTGCTGGCGCACGCCATCGCGCGGGAAGCGTGCCGGGCGCGACGGCCCAGGTCGGTCATGTACTGATCGATATCCATCGTGTGACTCGAGAAGCGAGCCGCGCGGGGGCGGCATGAATTCGTGGGGGAAGCGGGACGGCCATCCGGGCGGGGTAACGGCCGCAAAACCGCGCCGCGCAGGGCGGCGCCCCGGTCATCCAAACATTGTAAGCGGGTTGCGCAGCGCGCGCTGAAGGCCCGAACGGGACTTAGCGTCGCACGCGACCCGCGGTCGGCGGTCGTTCGCCGCGGGCGCCCGCGACCGTCATCGCGAGCTGGAACAGCCCGTCCCACGGGTCGGGTGGCGGTTCATCCTGCGTGCGGCGTCCCGGCGTGACGGCGGACAAGCCCTTGACCTGCCGGTCGAGCTTCGCGGCGAATGCGAGCGCCTTTTCGAGCACCGCTTCCGACACGCGATTCAGCGCGGGCCCAATCAGCCGCTCGCGCGGCCCCCACACGCGGTTCTCGCGCAGCAGCGTCGCGAGCGGCTTGCCGGCCGTCGTGCCGCGCTTGATCCGCAACAGCGTGCGCAATTCCTCGACGACGGCCCACATCACGAGCACGATCGCCTCGCCCTCGCCCTTCAGCCCGTCGATCATCCGCGCGAGCCGCGCGGCGTCGCCGGCGAGCATCGCTTCGTTCAGTTTGAACACGTCGTAGCGCGCGACGTTCAGCACCGCGTCGTGCACCTGCTCGAACGACAGCGCGCCCTGCGGATACAGCAGCCCGAGCTTCTGGATTTCCTGGTGCGCGGCGAGCAGGTTGCCCTCGACGCGCTCCGCGATGAACTGCAGCGCGCGGCGCCCGTCGTCGCCGGATGCGACGCGCTGGCCCTGCATCGACAGGCGCTGGCCGATCCAGTTCGGCAGTTGCGCGCGATCGACCGGATCGATCTTCAGCGCGACGCCGCCGTTCTGCAGCGCGGTGAACCACGCGGATTTCTGCGTGGCCGCGTCGAGGCGCGGCAACGTGACGAGCATCAGCGCGTCGGGATTGGGTGTGGCCGCAAGCGTCTTCAACGCGTCGGCGCCTTCCTTGCCGGGCTTGCCCGACGGAATGCGCAGCTCGATCAGTTGGCGCTCGCCGAACAGCGACATCGCCTGGGTCGCGCCGAGCAGCACGCTCCAGTCGAAGCCGCGCTCGACCGTATGCACCGAACGCTCGGTAAAGCCGGCCGCGCGCGCGGCCGCACGAATGCGGTCGCACGCTTCCTGCGCGAGCAGCGGCTCGTCGCCGTACACGGTATAGAGCCCGGCCAACCCCTTCGCGAGGTGCGGCTCCAGCGCATCAAGTCGCAATTGCATCGCTGCGTGCGCCCGCGATCAGAGCGGCGGCGGCGGCAGCGGCGCGCGCGGCGCCACGCCCGGCACCACGTCCTCCGGCGCCGGCGTCAGCGAGTGGACGATCGCGAGACGCCGCATCAGCTGGTCGACCGCGTCGTTCTGCATGTCGCCGTACAGGATGTCGGCTTCCTGCGCCTTCGCGTTCGTATACTGGTCGCTGTACGTCATCGCGCGGTTCAGCGCGATCGCGCTCGGCGGGATCAGCACGGTGCCGTCCTTGCTCGTCAGCGTGTAGTTCAGCGTGTAGAACAGCGCGTACTCCTGCGCGGAGCCGTACTTGTTGAGCGTCAGCGTGTTCTGGCCACGCGACTCCCACATGCGCAGCACGGCGTCGGCGTCGTCCGCCGACTTGACGATCTTCGTGTCGCTGCCGGCCTGGACGAGGCGCGTGAGCCGCGCCTCGACGGGCGCCGGCGCACCGGCCACGAACAGCTGCTTGAACGCGTAGTCCTGCTGGCCGCGCAACTGGAAGCCGCATGCCGACAGCGCGACCGCGCTGCCGACGAGCATCAAAAACGATCTGCGGATCACCTTTGCTCCTTCTGGGTACGTCCGACGGCCGGCGGCCGTCAGACGACGATGTTCACGAGGCGGCCCGGCACGACGACGATCTTCTTCGCCGGCTTGCCGTCGCTGAATTTCGCGAATGCCTCGTCGGCCACCGCCGCCGCTTCGATCGCGTCGCGGCTCGCGTCCTTCGCGACCTTCAGCGCGCCGCGCACCTTGCCGTTCACCTGCAGCACGAGTTCGATCTCGGCCTGCTCGAGCGCGGCCTCGTCGACCTTCGGCCACGGCGCATCGAGCAGCGGGCCGAATTCGTCCGCGTAGCCGAGCGTCTTCCACAGCTCGAACGTGACGTGCGGCACGACCGGGTACAGCACACGCAGCAGCACGCCGTACGTCTCGCGCAGCACGGCGGGCGTCGCACCCTTCGCGCCGTCGATCGCGTTCAGCATCTTCATCGCGGCCGACACGACCGTGTTGTACTGCAGGCGCTGGTAGTCGAAATCGGCCTGCTTCAGCACGCTGTAGATCTCCCGGCGCAGCGCCTTGTCGGCATCGCCGAGCGTCGCGGCGTCGAAACCAGCACGCGCGGCGAGCGCTTCGCGGTTGCCGTAGCCGAAGCTCCACACGCGGCGCAGGAAGCGGCTCGCGCCCTCGACGCCCGCGCCCGACCACTCGAGCTGCTGCTCGGGCGGTGCGGCGAACATCGTGAACAGACGCGCGGTATCGGCGCCGTACTGGTCGATCAGCAGTTGCGGATCGACGCCGTTGTTCTTCGACTTCGACATCTTCTCGATGCCGCCGAGCACGACCGGCTGGCCGTCCGCATTCAGCGTCGCGCCGACCGGGCGGCCCTTGTCGTCGTGCGTCACCGTCACGTCGAGCGGGTTGTACCAGGTCTTCTTGCCCGCCGCGTCCTCGCGGTAGTACGTCTCGTTCAGCACCATCCCCTGCGTGAGCAGGTTCTTCGCCGGCTCGCCGAACTTCACGAGGCCGAGGTCGCGCATCACCTTGGTCCAGAAGCGCGAATACAGCAGGTGCAGGATCGCGTGCTCGATGCCGCCGATGTACTGATCCATCGGCATCCAGTAGTCGGTGCGCGCGTCGACCATCGTCTCGGCGTCCGGCGCCGTGTAGCGCGAGAAGTACCACGACGAATCGACGAAGGTGTCCATCGTGTCGGTTTCGCGCTTCGCGGCCGCGCCACACTTCGGGCACGTGCAGTTCAGGAACGCTTCGGACTTCGCGAGCGGGTTGCCCGAGCCGTCCGGCACGAGGTCTTCCGGCAGCACGACCGGCAGGTCCTGCTCCGGCACCGGCACGTCGCCGCACGACGGGCAGTGGATGATCGGGATCGGCGTGCCCCAGTAGCGCTGGCGCGACACGCCCCAGTCGCGCAGGCGCCACGTGACCTGCTTGTCGCCGAAGCCGCCAGCCTTCAGGTCGGCCGCGACCGCGTCGACCGCTTCCGCATAGCGCAGGCCGTCGTACTTGCCGCTGTTCACGCAGACCGCGGTTTCCTTGTCGCCGTACCACTCCTGCCATGCGTCGAGCGAGTACGTCTGCCCTTCGCTCGCGATCACCTGCTTGATCGGCAGATCGTATTTCTTCGCGAACGCGAAATCGCGCTCGTCGTGGCCCGGCACGCCCATCACCGCGCCTTCGCCATAGCTCATCAGCACGTAGTTGCCGATCCACACCTCGACCGGCTCGCCGGTCAGCGGGTGCTTGACCGAGAAGCCGGTCGCGACACCCTTCTTCTCCATCGTCGCGACGTCGGCCTCGGCGACGCCGCCGCGCTTGCATTCCTCGATGAACGCGAGCAGTTCCGGCTTGTCCTGCGCGAGGCGCGTGGCGAGCGGGTGCTCGGCCGCGACCGCGCAGAACGTGACGCCCATGATCGTGTCGGCGCGCGTCGTGAACACGCGCAGCAGCTTCTGCTCGCCGTCGAGTTCGTACGGGAAGCCGAAGTTCACGCCGAAGCTCTTGCCGATCCAGTTCTGCTGCATGATCTTCACGCGCTCGGGCCAGCCGAGGCCGTCGAGATCGTTCAGCAGCTCATCCGCGTACTGCGTGATGCGCAGGTAGTACATCGGGATCTCGCGCTTCTCGACGAGCGCGCCCGAGCGCCAGCCGCGGCCGTCGATCACCTGCTCGTTCGCGAGCACGGTCTGGTCGACCGGGTCCCAGTTCACGGTGCCCGTCTTCTTGTACGCGATGCCCTTCTCGAGCATCTTCAGGAACAGCCACTGGTTCCACTTGTAGTAGTCGGGCTTGCACGTCGCGATTTCGCGCGACCAGTCGATCGCGAGACCCATCGACTGCATCTGGCCCTTCATGTAGTCGATGTTGTCGTAGGTCCACTTCGCGGGCGGCACGCCGTTCGCCATCGCGGCGTTCTCGGCCGGCATCCCGAACGCATCCCAGCCCATCGGCATCAGCGTGTTGTAGCCGTTCATCCGCAGATAGCGGTACATCACGTCGTTGATCGTGTAGTTGCGCACGTGCCCCATGTGCAGCTTGCCGGACGGGTACGGCAGCATCGATACGCAGTAGAACTTCGGCTTCTGCGAATCTTCCTTCGTCTTGTAGGCATCGGCTGCGCGCCAGTCGCCCTGGGCGGCGGCTTCGACGTCGGCGGGTACGTATCTCTCGTGCATGGTGTGGTTCGGGCTAGGCTTTAAGCGGCGCGACGGCTCGCGCGCAGGATTGGATCGGAAATCGTGCTGGCCCGGCGGCGCTGCAGGTTCGCTGTGGCGGGACCTGTTCGGGGTGTCCGGATATTTTCCGGGTTGCCTGGAAAATGCCGGGTTACCTGGAAAAAACCTGCCAGCCGGGAAAAACAATGATTATACCGTCAGCGCCGGCGCATCCGGCCGGTCTTGCGGCGTGCGGCCCGCCCCCGCGACGGGCGGGAACTTGCCTGACGATTGGCGCGGCGGCCCGGCGGCGCGTCAGGGTTTCGCGCCGGCGGCGGCGGG
>NZ_JACFYV010000479.1:0-420 GCF_016759955.1 Burkholderia sp. KCJ3K979 | reverse complement strand
GCGCACGATGCCCGCCCCCGCCTCCCCGTCGATCGCCGGCCTGCTGCTCGCAGGCGGGCGCGCCACCCGCATGGATGGTGTCGACAAGGGCCTGCAGCTGCTCGACGGTACGCCGCTCGCGCTGCACGTGCTGCGCCGGCTAGCGCCGCAGGTCGACGAGACGCTGATCAGCGCGAATCGCCATGCCGATCGCTATGCCGAACTCGGTGCCCCGTTCGACGCGCGCATCATCGCGGATGAAACGCCCGACTTCCCCGGCCCGCTCGCGGGTCTGCTCGCCGGCATGCGCGCGGCGCGCGCACCGCTGGTCGCGTGCTCGCCGTGCGATACGCCCTATCTGCCCGTCGACCTCGTCGCACGGCTGCGGGCGGCGCTCGACGCGCAGCAGGCGGACATCGCGATGGCCGTCACCGTCGACGC
>NZ_JACFYV010000478.1:0-421 GCF_016759955.1 Burkholderia sp. KCJ3K979 | reverse complement strand
CGCTTACGGCGCGTCCTGAACCTGCCGCGCGACGCGCTGCAGCAGCGCATCGAGGACGGCCATCTCGACGGGCTTCACGAGATGGTCGTCGAAACCCGCGTGCGCGGTGTGTTCGAGGTCGGACGCGCGTGCGTGGCCGGACAGCGCGACGCAGGTCGTGTCGCGCAGCGCGTCGATCGCGCGCAGCTCCTGCAACAGCGTGAAGCCGTCGACGTCCGGCATCGTCAGGTCGAGGAGCATCAACTGCGGCGCGTAGTCGCGAGCGAGCGCGAGCGCTTCGTTCGCGTTGTACGCGACGCGCGGCGCGTGCCCTTTCAGTTGCAGCAGCACCGCGAGCGTATCGGCCGAGTCACGGTTGTCGTCGACGACGACGATGCGCAGCGGCTCGACGGCCGGCTGTCCGGGCGCGGCAGGCGGGGGC
>NZ_JACFYV010000477.1:0-430 GCF_016759955.1 Burkholderia sp. KCJ3K979 | reverse complement strand
CCACTGGCAACCAGCCTTTCAGGCGTTTTCCTGTACCTGCTTCCCTGCCCAGTAACTGACGATGAAAACCATCCACCACCAGATAGGGGTTCTTCTCCGCCGACACCACCACGGGTTGGGTGAAACCATCTTTCTCCAGTGACTGCTTCAGCAGTTTCTTCTCACCCGGCGCCATGACATTGGGGTTATAATCGTTGGCCACCACCTCATCTGCTTTCACCCACAGCACACAGTCCACAGGCTCCTGTGCAAAAGGGCTGACTTCATGAAGTACCCTGCGCAGATGATTCAGAGCCTGTATAGTCTCTTTTTCTGATCGTTCCTGGCTGAAGTACTGACGAATCATGTCACTCAGTACCTCCACTTCAGGTGTCACAGAATCCCCCATTCATTCCTCCTTTCCTTCATACGCTGCAGGTAACGTTCATAG
>NZ_JACFYV010000476.1:0-437 GCF_016759955.1 Burkholderia sp. KCJ3K979 | reverse complement strand
GATGTGGCAGGCGCAGGGGCGAATGCTCACCGCACAAAGTCTGAAGATTAATGCGTTGCTGCAAGCGTTACGGGAACAAGGTTTTGACACCACCGCTATTGAACAACAGGAGCAGGAGATCTCCCGTTCGTTACGTCAGCAAGGGGAACTGGTGGGGCAGCGTTTGCAACTTCGCCAGCAACAACAGCAACTCAGTCAGCAGATAGTCGCCGCCGCCGATGAAATCGCACGCCTGGCGCAAGGTCAGGCGAATAATGCGGCAACCTCCGCCGGAGCGACCCAGGCCGGGATTTACGATTTGATCGAACAACATCAGCGTCAAGCCGCAGAAAGTGCACTCGATCGGCTGATTGATATCGATCTTGAGTATGTTAACCAGATGAATGAACTGCGCCTTAGCGCCCTGCGGGTGCAGCAAATGGTGATGAATCTGGGGC
>NZ_JACFYV010000475.1:0-437 GCF_016759955.1 Burkholderia sp. KCJ3K979 | reverse complement strand
ATTATGGTTTGACCGATGTCGTTTCTGAACGTTTTGATGCAGGCGTCCGTCTGGGTGGGGAGATGGATAAAGATATGATCGCCATTCGAATCGGGCCAGACATACCAATGGCTATTGTTGGCTCACCGGATTATTTTTCTCGTCGAAGTGCTCCAACGTCAGTGTCACAATTAATAGATCATCAGGCAATTAATTTGTATCTTCCCACATCGGGTACAGCAAATCGCTGGAGATTAATACGCGGTGGACGTGAAGTTCGTGTTCGCATGGAAGGTCAGCTTTTACTGAATACGATAGACCTGATCATTGATGCTGCAATTGATGGGCATGGATTGGCGTATCTACCTTATGATCAGGTTGAGCGGGCTATTAAAGGAAAAAAACTGATACGTGTTTTGGATAAATTCACACCAGATTTACCCGGTTATCACCTGTAC
>NZ_JACFYV010000474.1:0-445 GCF_016759955.1 Burkholderia sp. KCJ3K979 | reverse complement strand
CACCTAATGCCACGCCGGAACAGTCAGGCATACCGACTTTCAAGGCTTCAATCAGATTCTGGTCAATGGGGTGCTGCGGCAAACCGCGCGCCGCGCGCTTACGGTTATCTTGTTCAAAGCGTTGTTGCTGCTCACGGGCATCCGTCAATTCATGGAAACCATTCGCCAGCTCAATACCTTTATAATAAACCTCAAAGCGTTCAGCGACCCGATGATCTTCGGTACTGATTTGCGCCAGTGATGCCTGGCTGGCTGGAAAGTGGTACACAAAGGTCGGTTTTTCTTTGCCAATATTTGGCTCTACGCCAAAGGTAAACAGCAATTGTAGCAGCGTGTCGCGGTCTTCTTCGGTATCGGCAACGTTGCTCAAATCCAGTTTCGCTGCCACTTCCCGCAGTTGCGTTTTGTCGGCAGAGAGTGGGTCAATTTCCAGATAACGTAAGAA
>NZ_JACFYV010000473.1:0-452 GCF_016759955.1 Burkholderia sp. KCJ3K979 | reverse complement strand
ACCTGGGAAGGTGTTCTGAACTACTACAAAGAAAACGAAGCTTACCTGCAAGGCCAGCTGGGCAACCCGAAAGGCGAAGATCAGCCGAACAAGAAATACTACGATCCGCGCGTATGGCTGCGTGCCGGTCAGACTTCGATGATCGCTCGTCTGGAAAAAGCATTCCAGGAACTGAACGCGATCGACGTTCTGTAAGATATTCCTTTCTGCTTATCTCAAGGCCCGCTCTGCGGGTCTTTTTTTCGCCAAAAGCAAGGTGATACAGATGAGAAATCTGTGATCTATTTGGCAAAATTATGCTTTATTGTTTACCCTTGTCAGACTGCCCGTCATAAGGCGGCGGAGTGTATTTCTCCATTTTGAGTCAGTTGAAAAGGAATATTGAATGGAAGATTTGAATGTTGTCGATAGCATAAACGGCGCGGGAAGCTGGCTGGTGGCTAACCAGGCGC
>NZ_JACFYV010000472.1:0-463 GCF_016759955.1 Burkholderia sp. KCJ3K979 | reverse complement strand
GATTCAGCGGTGCAAAGCCGAGCTGGTTTTCCCAGAACGTCATAAAGGTATTGGTAATAGTAACGCCATAAATCCACAGCAGTGGGCAAATCGCGAAGAAGTACAGGAACGTGATAACCACGCCGCCAGTTTTACCAAAATGCTCTTCCACCGTTTCCGTAATGTTGCCGGAAGGGTTAGAGCCAGAAAGGCACAGACGCGCCAGCGCCCGGTGGCAATAAAATGCGATGGGGTATGCCAATACCAACATCAGAAGAATCGGGATCAGTCCGCCAAAACCTGCGCGGATAGGGAAGAACAGCACCCCGGCGCCGATTGCCGTACCAAACAAGCCTAACGTCCATGTGGTATCTGATTTACGCCAGGACGATTGTTTTGTCTGGCTGGATACAATGCTATCTGAAGTACTCATATCCTATCCTCAACGAATTAATTAAGCGTCAACGAAACCGGTGATTTGAGA
>NZ_JACFYV010000471.1:0-465 GCF_016759955.1 Burkholderia sp. KCJ3K979 | reverse complement strand
GAGTGGGTAATGCTGATATGACCCCTTTAAATTCACATTGCATTTTTAATCACCTTCACTTAACTGCATAATGGGATACCTAGTACACCATCAAGTACAAAGATTATCCAACAGAAAAGAAGCACAATGTGAAGATTATCAAAAAAAAACCATCAGAAAGCTGTCATGCCGCTCAGTTAAGGATCGGTTGATCGATCCAGTGTCCAGTTACTATTCTCTGCGTAACCCTCTGCGACTATCTTGCCCCGGAACTGATTACCCACAGCCCTGAAGAGTCCGACACTGTCACGCTACGCAAACGGCGTCTTCCTCTGGAAATGATGGCCTGGTGAATTATCAGTATGGCCCATGAGCGTAAGGAACCTTCACCAGATTGTGAACCGGCTGGACACATGCTGCCAGGTAGTCGCCCCTTTGTCGCGCCGTGATCCATGCCCAGCAGGGCCAGGAAGCGGGGCCGTACGC
>NZ_JACFYV010000470.1:0-476 GCF_016759955.1 Burkholderia sp. KCJ3K979 | reverse complement strand
CTGTAGGGTTGACATCAAGGACTAATTTACCAATATCGATACCGCCACTATCAGTCGAAAGGATTAAGGTGTTGCCGACTTTGATTGGTTCTGGCGTTCCGACGTGGGCATGCCCGGTAATCAGAATATCCAATCCTTTCACCTTGCTAGCGGTTTGAATATCTTTATCAAGAGCGCGTCTAACATCTGTATTGCCAATGCTGGACTGACGCGCCGGAACGCCTTCATGAACCAGCGCCACAGTGAGGTCAACCTTATCACGTAACTCGTCGATATAATGCTGCAAATACTTCACTTCATCACGTGCTTCAATCCCCTGATTCTTAAGGGTCTCGGAAGATTTATCAAAGCGGTTATTATTGTCATTATCGAGTCCCTGGAGAGAGAGCTCCGAGACCGTATCATTAAATGCAAATACGCCGTGTAGCCCAATAATACCAATCTTGATGCCATCTTTTTCCAGGATGGTGTAGGGC
>NZ_JACFYV010000046.1:0-39926 GCF_016759955.1 Burkholderia sp. KCJ3K979 | reverse complement strand
CCCGACCATCTCGGCGACGAGCCGTTCGCGCGGCACGTCGGCCAGCGCGTCGTGCGACGCGATCTTGCGCCCGTCGCGGAAGATCGTGCACGCGTCGCACAGCCGGTAGATCTCGTCCATCCGGTGCGAGATGTAGATCAGCGCGCGGCCCTGCGCGCGCAGATCGTCGACCAGCTTGAACAGCACTTCCGTCTCGCGATGCGACAGCGAGCTCGTCGGTTCGTCGAGCGCGATCACGCGGGCGTTGCGCATCAGCGCCTTGCAGATCTCGACCATTTGCCGCTGCGCGATCGACAGCCGCCCGAGCCGCGCGTCGGGATCGAGATCGACGCCCATCTCGGCGAGCCGCTCGCGCACGTAACGCTTCGCCTCGCGCTTCCTGACCCAGCCGAACGCGTTCGGCAGGCGGCCGAGCAGCAGGTTCTCCGCGACCGTCAGGTCGGGCACGTACTGCAATTCCTGGTGAATCACCGCGATGCCGGCCGCGATCGACGCGGCCGCATTCGCGAACTGCACGGGCCGGCCGTCGACCAGCACGCTGCCCGCATCGGGCTGGTATTCGCCGCCGAGAATCTTCAGCAGCGTCGACTTGCCCGCGCCGTTCTCGCCCATCAGGCCATGCACCTCGCCCGCATGCACGTCGAACGAAATGCCGTCGAGTGCGCGCACGCCGGGAAATACCTTGCCGATATTGTCAAAACGCAGTGCCGCTGACACGTCGTCTCCCCACTTCCAGATCGATCGACCGCCGGCCGCCGCATCGCCGCGGCAGCCGGCGGGCCGCTTACTTCGACGCGAGCCCCATCTCCTCGCGCACCTTCGCCACGTTGTCGCGCGTCGCGAGCATGCCGGTCGTCAGCGTCAGCGGCGGCGGCGCCTTGCCCTGCGTGATCCACGTGTACATCAGGTCCGAGGTTTCCTCGCCGTGGCGCTTCGGGCTGATGATCACGGTGCCGTAGAAGCCGGTCGGCTGCGGCTTCTTGAACTCGTTCAACGCCGAATCGGAACCGCCGATGCCGATGCCGATCATGTTGTCGGCCTTGAAGCCGCGCCCTTCGGCCGCGCGCACCGCACCGAGCACGGCCTCGTCGTTCAGGCCGTACGCGACCCAGTGCTTGAACTGCGGGTTCTTCGTGAGCGCGATGTTCGCCGCGTTGAACGCGTTCTCCGTATCGGTCTTCGCCTGCGGCGCCGCGATCACGTTCGCCTTCGGGAAGCCGGCGGCGACCAGCGCGTCGGTCGCGCCGCTCGTGCGGTCGTGCGCGGTCGGCAACTGCTCGTAGGTGATGTCGATCGCCCCGACATCCTTCATGTCCCAGCCGCGCTTCTTGATCTCGGCCGCGATGCCGTCGCCGACCTGCTTGCCGATGTTGTACGCGGAAATCCCCATGTGCGGCACCGACTCGATCGGCTTGCCCGCGCCGTCGACGAGGCGGTCGTCGACCGTCATCATCTTCAGGTTGTGCGACTTCGCCTTCGCGACGATGCCCGGCCCGAGTTTCACGTCGGGCGTGCAGATGATGAAGCCCTGCGCCTTCTGCGCGGACAGGTTGTCGATCGCGCTCATCACCTTCTCGCCGGACGGCGCGCCGATCTTCACGAGCGTGAAGCCTTTCTGCTTCGCGGCGATCTCGGCGAATTTCCATTCGTCCTGGAACCACGGTTCTTCAGGCTGCTTCACCAGGAAGCCGATCTTGACCGGGTCGGCCGCGTGCGCGACCGGGCTGCCCATCACCACCGCCGCCGCGGCGGCCAGCGTTACGAACGTTCTGCGTTTCATCTCCAGTGTCTCCTTGTTTTCATCGAACAGGATGCAGCCGCTTGTTGGTTTCGACGCAGCGTGCGCGCGGCCGTCGCACGTGCGGTCTTTCGAATCGTTACGTCAATCGTGTCAGTCGTGATACAGCGCCGCGCGCCCGCCATCGACGGTGATGCACGCGGCATTGATGAACGGCGCCTCGTCGGACGCCAGGAACACGGCCGTCATCGCGACCTCCTCCGGTTTCCCGATCCGCTTCATCGGCTGCAGCGCGAGCGTCTCGGCGCGCGCGGCGGCCGGATCGGGCTGCGCGTCCCACCAGTCGCGCGTCAGCTGCGTCTCGATGTAGCCCGGCGCGATCGCGTTCACGCGCACGTTGCGCGCCGCGTATTCGATGCCGAGCGCGCGTGTGAGGCCGAGCACGCCGTGCTTCGCGACCGGGTACGGAAAGCAGCCCGGGATGATCCTGAATGCATGCGTCGACGCGATGTTCACGATGCTGCCGCGACCGCGCTCGACCATGCCTTCCAGCGCCGCGCGACAGCCGTGCCACACGCCGTCGAGATCGACCGCGAAGCAGCGCCGCCAGTCGTCGTCGGTCATCGTCAACGGATCGGCGAACACGTTGATGCCCGCGTTGTTCACGAGCACGTCGAGCGGGCCGAACGTCGCTTCCGTCCGCGCGAGCGCCTCGCGCACCGCCTGCTGCTGCGCGACATCGGCCTGCAGCGGCAGCACGCGCGCGCCGTCGCATTCGTGTGCGATCGCGGCGGCCGTCTGCTGCGCCTGCGGGAAGTCGAGGTCGACGAGCGCGACGGCCGCGCCTTCGCGCACGAACGCACGCGCGATCGCGGCGCCGATGCCGCGGCCCGCGCCCGTCACCATCGCGACCTTGCCCGCGAGGCGGCCCATCATGCGGCTCCGCCGCGCGCGACGCGCAAGCCGGCCTGGAACGCACGCGCATGCGCCGCGGTCGTGTCGGCCGACTGGCCGGGGCGGTACAGCGCCGAGCCGAGCCCGAAGCCGTTCGCGCCGGCGTCGAGGAACGGCTGCATGTTGTCCGGCGAAATGCCGCCGACCGGAATCAGCGGCACCGCGCGGTCGATCACCGCGCGCCAGGCCTTCACGACCGTCACGCCGAGCTGCTCGGCCGGGAACATCTTCAGCACGTCGGCGCCGTTCGTCAGCGCCGCGAACGCTTCGGTCGGCGTCGCGACGCCCGGCGCGCTCGCCAGCCCGCGCTCGCGGGCTCGGCGGATCACGGCCGCGTCGCTGTGCGGCATCACGATCAACGCGCCGCCCGCGTCCTGCACGCGATCGACGTACTCGGCGCGCAGCACGGTGCCCGCGCCGACGATCATGTCGTCGGGCAATGCCCGGCGCAGCGCCGCGATGCTGTCGAACGGATCGGGCGAGTTGAGCGGCACCTCGACGATCCGGAAGCCGGCTTCGTACAGCGCACGGCCATGGTCGGCCGCTTCGGCGGGCGTGATGCCGCGCATGATCGCGATCAGCGGACACGCGTCGAACGCGCGCATCAGGGCGGCGTGGGGCGTGTACGGTGCGGGCAATGTCAGATCGGACGGCATCGAGAATTCCTCTGCAAGCAGTTCATTGATCGGCGCAGACGGGCTCGCCGTCCGCGCGCACGAGCCCGGCGCGCGACGCGATCCGCCACAGGCCCAACTCGGTCGCATGCGCGGCGACCCGCGCATGCGCATGGCCGAATACCCGGAGCGCATCGACGTAGCGCGAACACAAGCCGCCGTCGCCGATCAGCAGCAGCGGCTGGTCCGCGAGCGCGATGCCGCGCTCCACGAGCATCGCGTCGAGCGCATTGAGCTCGTGACCGATCAGCAAGCCTGACAAGTAGTCGCCCTGCGCATCGGGTGCGAGCCGGTCGGTCAGCCCCAGCGTGCGCGTGCTGAAAATCGTCGCGAGCAGCCCCGTGTGCCGCGCGCCGCGTGCGACCGATACGCCGCGCACGAACGCGTCACGATCGGGCGACGCCCCCGTGCGCATCGTGCGGCCGAGGATCGTGTGATCGCGCAGCACCGCGAACAGCTCGCCCGTCATGAAGGTCTGGAAGCGCTCGATCAGCCCGTCCTTCACCCACGCCCATTTCGCATGCGTGCCCGGCAGGCCGATCAGTACCCCTGAACGATCGGCGCCAAGCGTGGGATCGCTCGCGAGCGCGCCGACGATCTGCGTTTCTTCGCCGCGCATCACGTCGGGCAATTCGCCCGTCGCGATCACGCCCGGCACGATCGAGACCGTCGCGCCGCGCGCCGTCGTCACGGTGATGAGGCCCGCGACGAGCGCGTCGGCGCCGGCCGGCACCGCGACGTACGGCGCCTCGCGCCAGCCCTGCGCGCTGCCGACCATCCCGGCGGCGAGCACCGGCAGGCCGGGCGTACGGTCGAGCCAGTCGCCGCACGCTTCCTCGAACACCGCGTCGAACGCGCGCGCGCCGCCGCCCGGCACGTGCATCACGCCGGCCGCCCGGCTGCGCGTGTCGATCGGCACGCCGTGCGCGTCGTACAGATACGCGCGCAGCGACGTGGTGCCCCAGTCGAGCGCGATCAGCGACGGGGAGGCGGAACTGGCATCCGGAGCGGGCCGGGTCGAAGTCGTCATCGTTTGATCCTGCGGGTACCCTGCGGCGGGCTCCAGCCCAGTTCCGCGGAAATGGCTCGCGCTTCGCGCTGCACGAGCGGAATCAGTTCGTCCATGCGGTCGTGCGGCATGTACGGAATCGTGCTCGCGACCGACACCGCCGCGACGATCGCGCCCGACGCATCGCGGATCGGCGCGGCCACGCAGCGGATCGACGCCTCGTTTTCCTCGAGGTCGAACGTATAGCCGCCGGCCGCGTAATGGGCCATGCGCTGCAGGAACGCGCTCGTCTCGGGCCGGTTGTCGGGCTTGAAGTTGACGCCGGCCAGCGCGCGCCGCGCGGCTTCGAACAGCGAGCGCCACAGGTCCGGATCGAGGTCGAGCATCATCGCCTTGCCGATGCCGGTCGACGCGAGCGGCATCCGGTGGCCGACGCGCGAGCGCATCTCGAGGCCGCGCGTACCGGGAATCTTGTCGATGTACAGCACGTCGTCGCCGTCGCGCACGCCGAGATGGATCGTGTCGAGCGTCGCTTCCGCGAGCGCCTCGAGATGCGGACGCGCCACCGCGGTGAGCGGCATCTGCTCGAGCGCGATCGTGCCGAGCTCGATCAGCTTCGGGCCGAGCAGGTAGCCGCCCTGCACCTGGCGCAGATAGCGCGCCTGCACGAGGCTGCTGACGAGCCGGTGCGTCGTGCTGCGCGTCGTGCCGAGCGCGGCGCCGATCGCGCGCATGTCGCGCGCGCCATTGGCGATCGCCTCGAGGATCGCGAGGCCGCGCAGCAATGTCTGCGTGCCGGCCTGCTGCGCGGCGAGGTCGAGCGGCGTGCTGGTCGCGCCGATGCTGTCGGTCAGCGACGTATCGGCCGGCATCGCGCGCCGGGCGTCGAGGGCAAGGGAGTCTGGCATCTTGGTCATGGGACGGGGCTTCTTCAACGGAATCGGTGAAGCCGCTCGCGCGGCGCCGGAACTGCGTCCGATGCGGCGGCGTGGCGGCGGTCGATGCACCGAGTAAAGCGCCCGGCGAACTTCATGGAAGGTGTCTCCGTGTGCGACGGGCGCCGCGCGATGCGTGGGTCCGAAGCTGTCGATGTGCTTCGGATTGTAGGAGCGCACGCACTCGTCTCCAATATTTGAATGCGTTGTCCAGATAATGAGAATACCGACGCGATTGGCCGCGGCTTCGACACGTCGGCCGCGCCATGCGCACGGGGGCGGAACCCGCCTGCCGCAGGTTCCGCCCCCGTTTGCTCACCGCGTGCGGCGCTTACTGCTGGCTCGTGCTGCTGCGCGCCTGCATGTAACGCTGTACGTCGGCGAACGACACGCGGCCGTTGCCGCTCGCGTCGATCTGCCGGAAGTGGTTCGCGACATAGCCGAGGCCGGCCGCGCGCGCCTGCGACTCGGTGATCGCCCCCGTGTTCTGCGTGTCGGCCGCGCTGAACTGCCGCGCGAGCTTGCGCACCACCTGCGCATGCAGCGCGGCGCCGGTCGTCTGCGTGCCGGCGGTCGCGTGACGTGCGGCCGGCGGCACGTACGGGTCGCCGAGCTGCGCCTGGCGCGCACGCGCCGGCGCGGCGGCGTCGCTCGCCTGCGCGAACGCGGAGAGGGATGGTGCGGCGCCGGCGCATGCGAGCGCCGCGGCAACGACGATGAAACGATTCTTCATGTCAGGCTCCAGTCTGGAATGAGGTCGTCGACGGCCGGCGAGCGGCGCCGCGAAGGGCGCCTGTCGCCGGCTGGGCGCATCAGTGCGCGGCCGCGCTGTAGAAGGTCACGAGGTCGGCTTTCTCCTGCGGACGCGACGTATCGTCGAGATAGACCATGTGCCCGCCCTGATAGTCCTTGATCGTCAGGTTCGGTTGCGTGCCGAGCCGCGCCAGGTCGAGCTCGGTCTGATAGAACGGCGTCGCGATGTCGTGATACCCGTTCAGCGACAGCACCTTCAGCTGCGGATTCAGCGTCAGCGCCGCGGCCAGATCGGGAATCGTGTCGGGCATCGCGAGGCCGTCGTGCGTCCAGTCCCACGTGTTGATCGCATTGCTGCTCACCGAGTAGGCCGACTGCGCGGTGTACTTCAGCTCGTTCGGCAGGTAGCTGCCGATCGTGTCGGTGAACGGCTTCGTGATGAACGAGCTGGACGGATCGCCGTCGGCCGCGAGCGGGCTCGACACCGGCACGTTCACGCGTGCGTCGTAGCGGCCGATCAGCGTGCCCGGCACCAGCGACAGCTGGAAGCTGTTGTCGAAGAAGGTCGGGACCACGTTGAAGTCCGCATTCCACAACGCCTGCTTCACGCCGGTCGAATTCGCCATCGTCGTGACGAGGTTCGGCGGCGGCGGCGTGTGGCTCGCGAGGTACGCGTTCACGGCCGGCGCGTAGCTGCCGGCCGTCAGCAGGCGCATCTGGTCCGCATACTGCGGCAGGTCCGACGGGTTCGGGTTGTCGAGCTGGTAATACGCGCCGACCGTGCCGTACGACGGCACGAAGCCCGCGCAGCTCACCGGGCTCGCGCCGTTGTTCGAGTTGCCGACATAGTCGCTCGCCATGTCGCAGTTCGTGTTGTAGTTCAGGATCGACGACTGCAGCACGATGCCGTCGAGCTTCACGCCGGCCGTCTCGAGCAGGTTCGCGAGCACGTCGGTGCGCGGCGTGCCGTACGACTCGCCGAACAGGTATTTCGGCGAAGCGCTGCGCTGGTTCACGCTCAGGTAGCGCGTCACGAAATCGCGGAACGCGCCGGCGTCCTGGTCGACGCCCCAGAACGTCTGGTTCGTGTTCGGCGCGACCGCTTCGGAGAAGCCGGTGCCGATCGCATCGACGAACACGAGGTCGGTCGTGTCGAGCAGGGTTTCCTGGTTGTCGACGAACGGGAACGTCGACGTGTTCGCGTTCGGGTCGCCGGTCTGGATACGGCGCGGGCCGAACGAGCCGAGGTGCAGCCACACCGAGGCCGAGCCGGGGCCGCCGTTGTACAGGAACGTGACGGGCCGCTTCGCCGCGGGCTGGTTGTCGGCCGTATAGGCGACGTAGAAGAACGAGGCTTCGGGCGCGCCCGTCTGCGGATTGCGGGCGACGAGGTGGCCGGCGGTGGCCGTGTACCGAATCGTCTTGCCGTTCAGCGTGATCTGATGGTGCGTGACGGCGGCCTTTTCGACCGCGGCGGATGCGTCAAGCGACGCGTTCGCACTCGACGAATAACTGTTCGGATCGTTGTACGCACGGTCGACCTGACCGGCAGGATCGGCTGAATTCGCGGCGCTCGCTGCAGACGACGACGTCACGTCGTCGTTGCAGGCCGTCAGAATCAGCGAAGAACACACCACTCCCAACAACAGCTTCGCTTTGCTCGCTGGCATCGTTGCGTTCCTTCTTCTCGGATGTTTTTTATGTCGAGCAGCCGGATAAGCCACCCCCCGCCTCGATTGCGGCCGATGAGCCGAGGCGCTGGCCAATATACGCGAGCCCGTCAGCTTTGAAAAATTTGGAAATATTTGGCACGCAAGCGGTGCAGCGCACACCTTTCAGGAATGCTTCGATTCGTGAAACGTTGCATTTCACGTCGCTTTCAGCGACTTTCGCGTTTACCCGCAGCGCCTAAAAATGCACGGATTTCGTGCGACGCCGGTCAACAAAATCGCCCGGTCGCGGGTATTGCTCAGCAAAGCGAAATAGACGGATTCGTCTAACGGATGTGACCCGAAATGGTCGCGACACGCATGCGCTGCAGCGCACCAATCGCGCCTCGACGGCGGAATGGACAATGCAGCAGCGCTGCCGCTCACTCCGATTGCGGCAACTCGGCCGCGCCCATCCGGCGCGCGATGACCGCCGCGCGCTGGGCCTGGTAGGCCGAGCCGCGATGCGCATCGAACCAGCGCGGCTTCGGCAGCATCACCGCGAGACGCGCCGACTGCCACGCGCCGAGCCGGCTCGCGGGAATCTTGTAGTAATAGCGTGCGGCCGCTTCGGCGCCGTACACGCCGCGCCCCCATTCGACCGAGTTCAGGTAGATCTCGAAGATGCGCTCCTTGTCGAGCACCGTTTCGAGCATCCACGTGATGATCAGCTCCTGCCCCTTGCGGATGTAGCTCTTTTCGCGCGACAGGAACAGGTTGCGGGCGAGCTGCTGCGTGATCGTCGAGCCACCCGCGACGATCCTGCCGCGCGCCTTGTTCTTCTCCCACGCCTGCAGGATCGCGTCGACGTCGTAGCCGTTGTTGGTCGCGAAGGTCGAATCCTCGGACGCGATCAGCGCGCGCTTCAGGTTGCGCGAGATCTGGTCGTACGGCACCCACTGGTGCCGGATCTGCGCGGGCGGCGTGTCGCGCGACAGCCACCACGCGTCGGTGCGCATGAACGCGGTTGAGCCCGGGTTCACGAACGACCACAGCGCAATCTGCGCGAGATAGAACAGCTGCGTCGCGAGCCACGCGCCCGCGAACACCGATCCCGCATAGACGGCCCAGCGAGCGAGGCTCACCGTCCGCGTGCGCTGCGTGCCGCTCACCGCCACCACGTGCCGCGCTCCGCTCAGCTCGCCGCGAGCGCCTGGCGCAGCGCGGCCAGCACCGGTGCGCCGTCCGGCCGCACGCCGCGCCAGATGAAGAACGACTCGGCCGCCTGCTCGACCAGCATCCCGAGGCCGTCGGCCGTGCGCGCGCCGAGCGACGCCGCGTGCTGCATGAATACGGTCGGCTGCGCGCCGTACATCATGTCGTACGCGAGCGTGCCGGCGCCGAACGCGGCCGCATCGCATTCCGGCAGCGCGGCATCGAGGCTGCCGGCCGTCGCATTGATCACCACGTCGTAGGGCTCCGCCCGCACGACGCCGGGGCCGCCGCCCGCGAGCGTGCAGCCCGCATCGTGCGCGGCCTGCATGAACTGACCGACGAGCGCTTCGGCCTTGCTCGCGGTGCGGTTGACGATTGCGATCGACAGCGGTGCGCGGTCGAGCAGCGGCAGCACGACGCCGCGCGCGGCACCGCCCGCGCCGAGCAGCAGGATGCGCGCGCCGGCGAGCGACACGCCGAGATTCGCTTCGATGTCGCGCACGAGGCCGACGCCGTCGGTGTTGTCGCCGTGGATGCGGCCGTCGGCGTCGATGCGCAGCGTGTTCACCGCGCCTGCGGCCGCTGCGCGCGGCGACAGCGTGTCGGCGAGCGCATGCGCGTCGAGCTTGAACGGCACCGTCACGTTCGCGCCGCGACCGCCTTCGGCGACGAACGCGCGCACGGCCGCCTCGAAACCATCGACCGGCGCGAGCCGGTGCGTATATTCGATCGGCTCGCCGGTCTGCGCGGCGAACTGCGCGTGGATGAACGGCGACTTGCTGTGCGCCACCGGGTTACCGAACACGACATAGCGGTCGGCGCCGCTCGTCGACGCAACTGCGTTCATGATGCGCGCCCCGTTTCGCCGTCGTTGCCGCTCGCGGCTTCGCCGCCCTCCGCCGTCGCGTCGCCCGATTCGGCCAGTGCTTCGGCCTCGGCTTGCGCCGACGCGTCTTCCGCGTCGACCAGCGTGTCGTCGCCGCCTTCGGCGTCATCCTCTTCGTCGGCCTCGGCCGTATCGCCGCTCGTCACGGTCGGCGCGTCGAGCACGTTCAACAGGCGCACCGACGCCTCGATCGTCAGCTCGTCGAGCGACATCACGTCGAGCAGCACGCGCGTGCCGCGCGCATGCACGCCGAGACCCGGCACGTGCAGCAGCAGCGGGATTTCCTCCAGGCGCACGAGATCGCCCTTCACGACGCTCGCGACGACCTGTTTCTTCTGCTCCTGCTTGAGCCAGCGCAGGCACCAGAAATATTCCATCCGGCGCTGGTAGTCGGCGTAGGCCGTGTACGTATCGTCGAAGCCCTGCACGACCGCGTAGAGATCGGCGTCCTTCGGCTTGAACGGCGCGGCGAGCTTCGCGGTGACGCCGTGCTGCACGCACGCGAGCAGTTGCCACTGGTTCACGAGGTCCACGTAGCGGCGCAGCGGCGACGTGCTCCACGCGTACTGCGCGACGCCGAGGCCTTCGTGCGGCGCGGCCGTCGTCTGCATCCGCGTGCGCTTCGGGCCCGGCGCGCCGAAGCCGCGCTGCGAGCGGTAGATGCCCGGCACCGTGTGGTCGTGCAGGAACGCGCCCCAGGTCGAGTTCGCGAGAATCGCGAGCTCCGACACGATCAGGTCGAGCGGCGAGCCGCGGCGGCGCGGCGTGATCGTCACGTGCTCGCCTTCGACGTAGAAGTTGTAATCGGTGTTGCGCTGCACCTCGCGCTTCAGCCCGTAGCCCGCGCGCGCGACCTGGCGCTTCTCGAACAGCGCCTGCGCGAGCGGCCACAGCACGGCGATGTCGTCCTTGTGCGGGTAGTCGCCGGTCCCGGCCGCGAGCGTCTCTTCGGTGACCAGCTCGTCGAGCGTGTTGTGGCGCAGGTTGTTCTTCACGAACACGAGCTCGGCACGCGTCTCGTTCGCGACGATGTCCTGCGTCTCGCGGTTGACGATGATGTACAGCGACAGCGCCGGGCGGTAATCGCCCTCTTTCAGCGTGAACACGTCGACGACGTCGTCCGGCAGCATCGTGATCTTGTCGCCCGGCATGTAGACCGTCGACAGGCGCGTGCGCGCGATCGCGTCGACCGGATCGCCGCGCACGATGCCGAGCGCCGGCGCCGCGATGTGCACGCCGATCCGCACCCGGCCGTCGGACAGGTGCTCGACCGAGAACGCGTCGTCGATTTCGGTGGTCGTGACGTCGTCGATCGAGAACGCCTCGACGTTCGCGCGGGGCAGGTCGTCCGGCAGCGGGCCGACCGTGACGGGCGGAAAGCCCGTGCCGTACGGAAAGAATTCCGCGAGGAAGCGCGCTTCGTGCAGCGCGCGCGGCGACTCGATGCCGCCGCAGTCGAGCATCAGCCGCGCCGGCGACACGCCGCGCGCGCCGGCTGCCGCTTCCATCGCCTTGTATTCGATCGAATTCTTGTCCGGCCGCGTCAGCAGCCCGAGCACCTTGCCCGCGAACGCTTCCGGCAGCTTGCCGGCCTTCAGTTCCTCTTCATACTGCGCCTGCACCAGCGCCTGCTGGCGCTTGCGCTCGAGCGACGCGAGCGCCATCTTGAGCTGCTCTTCCGGTGCGCGCTGGTACTGGCCGCGCCCCTTGCGACGGAAGTAGACGGGCGAGCCGTGCAGCCGCAGCACCAGCGCCGCGCGCTCGACCGGACCGTACGTCGCGCCGAAGTACTCGGCGGCCAGCGCCGTATAGGCGAACTCGTCGGCCGGCGCGCATTCCCACAGGAAGTCCAGATCGATCTGCTGCGCGGCCGTGTCGGCCTCCTGCATCAGTTCGCCCGCGGCCGGCTTGTCGAATTCGATCAGCACGTCTTTCGCGCGCACCTTCGCCCGCCGCCCGCCGGGCAACTCGACCTGAAATGCGTCGCCCTGGCGCGACAGCACGCTGCCCGCCTTGAAACTGCCCGATTCCTCGAAGAAAACGTTCACTCAGTACTCTCGTTCAGACTGCCCGGCACCGGATGAACGGCGCCGCATGATGATGGGAATTCGATCGGCACGCGGCCGGTTTAAGACGTCTTTCCGTCGCAAAACGCGAGAACGTCGTCGACATAGTCGGCAAATTCGCTGATCCCGTGATCGCTGCCGTCGATCACGCGGGTTTTCGCGCCCGGGTAGTGGGCGAGCATCTCGCGGTAATCGAGCACTTCGTCGCCGGTCGCCGCGAACAGATAGTAGCGGTCGGCGCGCGTGATCGCCGGCACGCGCAGCGCGTCGAGTTCGTGCAGGTGACGGCGCTCGACGACAATCGTGCCGCCGCCGTGCCACAGCGACTGTTCGCCCAGATACTGTTCGAGATCGCGCTGCGGCACGATGGCCGGATTCAGCAGCACGGCCTTCCAGCCATGCTTTTCGGCGAGCCATGTCGCGTAATAACCGCCGAGCGAGCTGCCGATCACGGTGACGTCGCGTGCACCCGCGACCTCGGCTTCCGCGACGGCGATCGCCTCGAGCGGCGACACCGACAGCGACGGGCATCGCCACTCGCCGGTGCGGCCGAGTTCGGCCATGCGCGCGGCGAGCAGGCGCGACTTCTGCGATTCCGGCGACGACCGGAAGCCGTGCAGATACAGGATCACGTGCGGCTCCCGAGCGCATCGAGCAGCTTCTGGTGCACGCCGCCGAAGCCGCCGTTGCTCATCACGAGCACGTGGTCGCCCGGACGCGCGGCCTCGACCACCGCCTTCACCAGCAGATGCAGATCGTCGAATGCACGCGCGCGCTCGCCGAGCGGCGCGAGCGCTTCGGCGAGATTCCAGCCGAGCGCATCGCGCCCGGTCGGCGCGCCGTAGCCGAACACCAGATCGGCATCGGCGAGGCTCGCCGGCAACTGCGACTTCATCACGCCGAGCTTCATCGTGTTCGAGCGCGGCTCGAGCACGGCGAGGATGCGGGCATTCTGGCGGCCGATGCGCGCACGAAGGCCGGCGATCGTGGTGTCGATCGCGGTCGGATGGTGCGCGAAGTCGTCATAGACGGTCACGCCGTCCACGCTGCCGCGCACTTCCATGCGGCGCTTCACGTTGCGGAACGAGGCGAGCGATTCGGCCGCCTGCGCCGGCGGCACGCCGACGTGGCGCGCGGCGGCGATCGCCGCGAGCGCGTTCATCCGGTTGTGGTCGCCCTGCACCTGCCATGCGACTTCGCCGACGCGCCCGGCATGCGAATACACCGCGAAGCGTTCGTCGACCGGCACGCCGTCCTCGGCCGGCAGCGCCTGCCAGCCGCCGTCGACGCCGAAGCGTTCGACCTCGCTCCAGCAGCCGCGCGCCAACACGCGCTCGAGTGCGTCCGAGCGGCCGTTCGTGACGATCCGCCCGACGCCGGGCACGGTGCGCACCAGATGATGGAATTGCGTTTCGATCGCGGCAAGATCGGGGAAGATGTCGGCGTGATCGAATTCGAGGTTGTTCAGCACCGCGGTGCGCGGCCGGTAGTGCACGAACTTCGAGCGCTTGTCGAAGAATGCCGTGTCGTACTCGTCGGCCTCGATCACGAAGAAGCTCGAATCGGTGAGCCGCGCGGACACGCCGAAGTTCAGCGGCACGCCGCCGATCAGGAAGCCCGGATTGAGACCTGCGTCTTCCAGCAGCCACGCGAGCATCGACGATGTGGTCGTCTTGCCGTGCGTGCCCGCGACCGCGAGCACCCATTTGCCGGCCAGCACGTGCTCGCCGAGCCACTGCGGGCCCGACACGTAAGGCAGGCCGCGGTCGAGAATCGCCTCCATCAGCGGATTGCCGCGCGTCACGACGTTGCCGATCACGAACAGGTCCGGCTTCAGGTCGACCTGCTCGGCGCCGTAGCCCTCGATCAGCGTGATGCCCTGCGCCTCGAGCTGCGTGCTCATCGGCGGATAGACGCCCGCGTCGCAACCCGTCACCGTGTGGCCCGCCTCGCGTGCGAGTACGGCGAGACCGCCCATGAAGGTGCCGCAGATGCCAAGAATGTGGATGTGCATAGAGGAATGCTTTCGCGCCGCCGGGCGCCGTCGATTCGGAAAGGATGCGTGTGTGTCGCGCCGGACGGGCCGTGCGGCCGGCGCCCGGCCCACGACTTTGCCGCGACACAAAGAACACTATTGTAACTGACGGCCTGCGATGCCCGGCGGCCCGAACGATGCGCGCGAACGGCGTCGGCACCGTCGGGCGGCGGGCCGCCGCACCCGTGCTCGGGCGCCGCGACGATCGAGTATGATTGCCGGATCATGTCTCGCAAACCTCTTGTCGACCCGCGGCGCGTCCGCGAGGAAATCGCCCAGTCCGCCGCCCGCCTGATCGCGGAGGACGGCCTGGACTACGCCGGCGCGAAACGCAAGGCCGCGCGCCAGTTGCTGGGCGATTCGCGCGTTGCCGGCGAATGGCTGCCGGATAACGACCAGATCGAGGAAGAACTGCGCGAGTATCTGTCGCTGTTCCAGAGCGACACGCAACCGGACGAACTGCGCCGCCTGCGCGAGATCGCGCTCGACTGGATGCGCCGGCTCGCCGAGTTCCATCCTTATGTGACGGGCGCCGTGCTGAACGGCACCGCGAACGCGCATTCGGATATCCATTTGCAGGCATTCACCGACAACCCGAAGGACGTCGCGATCTACCTGCTGAACCAGAACGTCCAGTACGACGTATCCGAGACGCGGCATTTCGCGGGCCGCGGCGACGTCGAGACGCTCAGTTTCCTGTGGCGTCCGCGGCGCGACGTGGACGCGATCGGCATCCATCTCGCGCTGTATGCGAGCGACGACCTGCGCGGCGCGGTAAAGGCCGATGCACGCGGCCGCGTCGCCCGCGCGGACGCCGCCGCGCTGCGCGCGCTCGTCGAGGCAAGCCAGGCCCCTTCCGAACCGGAATGATTCAACGATGATGATGAAACGCATGTTGGCGCTCGCGGTGGTCGCGGCCGCCGCCGTCGCCGGCGGGATTGCCGCCGGCCACTGGTTCCGCGGCACGGCCGACGACGGCGTCGCCGTCGCGGCGCCGACCGCCCACGGCAACCCGGTCGACCAGCTGTGGGCGTCGTCGCTCACCGGCGTCGACGGCAAGCCGGCCACGCTGGCCGCCTTCAAGGGCCAGAAAGTCGTCGTCAACTTCTGGGCGTCGTGGTGCGGCCCGTGCGTCGAGGAGATGCCCGAGCTCGTCGCGCTGTCGCACCAGTACAAGCAGAAAGGCATCCGTTTCGTCGGGATCGGCGTCGATTCCGAGCAGAACGTGAAGAACTTCCTGCAGAAGGTGAAGGTCGACTATCCGGTCTTCATCAGCGGCTATGCGGGCGCCGATCTGGCCCGTAATTTCGGAAATACCGCTGGCGCGCTGCCGTTTACCGTCGTCATCGATGAAACCGGCAAGATCCGCGAGACAAAATTAGGACAAATCCAACCGGCCGAGCTGAAAAAGACGCTCGACGCGCTGTAACCTGTCCGAACGGCAGTCCGCGCGTTGGCGGCGATTTGCGGGTCGATCGCCGCAATTTCGCGTGAATTCGCCGATACTTTGCATCCGCACCGGTAATTCTTGCAGGTCCGGCGCATCTGGCCGTTCGGCAAAACTAGACAAATTTCTCTAAATAGCGCTAAAGTTCGCGCAATTCCGCAGAAATAGAAGCGACCATGACACGATTGCTGGTGCTGCACGGCCCCAACCTGAACCTTCTCGGCACCCGGGAACCGGAGGTGTACGGCCGCGTCACGCTCGCGCAGATCGATCAGGCGCTTGCCGCGCGCGCCCGGGAAGCCGGCGCCGACCTGTCGTCGTTCCAGAGCAACCATGAAGGCGCGCTGGTCGACCGCATCCAGGCCGCGCGGGAGGAACAGACCGATTTCATCCTGATCAATCCGGCCGCGTATACGCATACGAGCGTTGCGATCCGGGACGCGATCGCCGGCGTTGGCATCCCGTTCGTCGAGGTTCACCTGTCGAACGTGCATCGCCGCGAAGCGTTCAGGCACCACTCCTACTTTTCCGACCAGGCCGAAGGCGTGATCTGCGGGCTCGGCTGGAAAGGTTATCTGTACGCGCTCGAGTACGCGCTGGACAAGCTGCAAGGCGCGTCGCGCGGCTGATTTCGCGATCTAGATTCAGCGCCGGCCCCTAACCGGCGCTTTCACGTATTGAAAGGGGAATTCCCGATGGATCTTCGTAAGCTGAAAACTCTGATCGACCTCGTTTCCGAATCCGGCATCTCCGAGCTGGAAGTGACGGAAGGCGAAGGCAAGGTGCGCATCGTCAAGAACGCGCCGCCGGTCTACGTGCAGCCGACGGCTGGGTATGCCCCGCAAGTCAGCGCGCCGGCGCCGTCGGCCGCGCTGCCGACCGACGGTGCCGCCGCACCGGCCGCCGGCGCCGCAGCCGCGCCGGCCGCTCCGCAGGGCCACGTCGTGACGTCGCCGATGGTCGGCACGTTCTACCGCGCGCCGTCGCCGGGCGCCGATCCGTTCGTGCAGGCCGGCGACACGGTCAAGGAAGGTCAGACGATCTGCATCATCGAAGCGATGAAGCTGCTCAACGAGATCGAGTCGGACAAGGCCGGCGTGATCAAGGAAATCCTCGTCGAGAACGGCCAGGCCGTCGAATACGGCCAGCCGCTTTTCGTGATCGGCTAAGCCCGCCGCGCGGCCCTGCCGGCCGCGCGCCGCCGAGATGCTCGCCAGGCGCCGTTCGCGCGCCCCTCGAAGAGACGAATACTCGCTATGTTTGAAAAAATCCTCATTGCCAACCGCGGTGAAATCGCGCTGCGCATCCAGCGCGCGTGCCGCGAACTCGGCGTCAAGACGGTGGTCGTCTACTCGGAAGCCGACAAGGAAGCCAAGTACGTGCGCCTCGCGGACGAAGCCGTCTGTATCGGCCCGGCCCCGTCGAACCTGAGCTACCTGAACATGCCGGCGCTGATCAGCGCCGCGGAAGTCACCGATGCCGAGGCGATCCACCCCGGCTACGGCTTCCTGTCCGAGAACGCCGATTTCGCGGAGCGCGTCGAGCAATCGGGCTTCACGTTCATCGGCCCGCGCCCGGAAACGATCCGCATGATGGGTGACAAGGTCACCGCGAAGCAGACGATGATCAAGACCGGCGTGCCGTGCGTGCCGGGCTCGGAAGGCGCGTTGCCGGACGATCCGAAGGAGATCGTCAAGATTGCGCGCACGATCGGCTATCCGGTCATCATCAAGGCGGCAGGCGGCGGCGGCGGGCGCGGGATGCGCGTCGTGCACACCGAGGCCGCGCTCGTCAACGCGGTCAACATGACCCGCGAGGAAGCCGGCCGTGCGTTCGGCAACCCGCAGGTGTACATGGAGAAGTTCCTCGAGAACCCGCGCCACATCGAGATCCAGGTGCTGTCGGACGCGTACAAGAACGCGATCTGGCTCGGCGAGCGCGACTGCTCGATGCAGCGCCGTCACCAGAAGGTGATCGAGGAAGCGCCGGCGCCCGGCATTCCGCGTCGCCTGATCGACCGCATCGGCGACCGCTGCGCGGACGCCTGCAAGAAGATGGGCTACCTCGGCGCGGGCACGTTCGAATTCCTGTACGAGAACGGCGAGTTCTACTTCATCGAGATGAACACGCGCGTGCAGGTCGAGCATCCGGTATCGGAACTGATCACGGGCGTCGACATCGTGCAGGAACAGATCCGCATCGCGGCCGGCGAAAAGCTCACGCTGCGCCAGCGCGACATCCAGTTCCGCGGACATGCGATCGAATGCCGGATCAACGCCGAAGATCCGTTCAAGTTCACGCCGTCGCCGGGCCGGATCACGTCGTGGCATACGCCGGGCGGCCCCGGCGTGCGCGTCGATTCGCACGCCTACAATGGCTATTTCGTGCCGCCGAACTATGATTCGATGATCGGCAAGCTGATCACCTACGGCGCGACGCGCGAGCAGGCGATCAGCCGGATGCGCATCGCACTGTCGGAAATGGTCGTCGAAGGCATCCAGACCAATATCCCGCTGCACCGCGAGCTGATGATCGACGCGAAATTCGTCGAAGGCGGCACCAGCATCCATTACCTCGAAAACCGGCTCGCGCAGAAGCAGCAGGTCGCACCGGAAGAAGCGTAAGCATGAGTTATCGCGAACTCGTCGTCGAACTGGCCCGCGAGCATGCGGAGGCCCTGTCCGACGCGCTGCTCGATCTCGGCGCGCTGTCGGTGTCCGTCGAGGATGCCGACGCCGACACGCCCGACGAACAGCCGCTCTTCGGCGAGCCGGGCCTCGTGCCCGATCGCACCGCGTGGCAGCACTCGCGCGTGGTCGCGCTGCTGTCGGCCGACCATGAGCCGGCCGTGCTGCTCGCGGCGGCTGCGAACGAGATCGGCCTCGCCGAGACGCCGAAATTCGTCGTGCGTGAAGTCGAGGAGCAGGACTGGGTGCGGCTCACGCAGTCGCAGTTCGAGCCGATCCCGATCGGCGAGCGGATCTGGGTCGTGCCGTCGTGGCACGATGCGCCCGATCCCGATGCGCTCGTCCTCGAGCTCGACCCCGGCCTCGCGTTCGGCACCGGCAGCCACCCCACCACCCGTCTGTGCATGGAGTGGCTCGAGCAGTCGGTGAAGCCCGGCCAGTCGGTGCTCGACTACGGCTGCGGCTCGGGCATTCTCGCGATCCTCGCGAAGAAATGCGGGGCGAACCCCGTGATCGGCATCGACATCGATCCTCAGGCGGTCGAATCGGCGCGCCAGAACAGCGAACGCAACCGGGCGGAAGTCACGTACGGGCTGCCCGATGCATGCCCGGACGGCGAATTCGACATCGTCGTCGCGAACATCCTGTCGAACCCGCTGAAGCTGATGGCATCGATGCTCGCGTCGAAGGTCAAGCCGGGCGGGCGCATCGCGCTGTCGGGCGTGCTCGCTCGTCAGGCGGACGAAGTGGCGGCCGTTTATGCGCGCTACGTCGACATCTCGGTCTGGCGCGAACACGAAGGTTGGGTATGCCTTGCCGGAACGCGCCGCGAAAGCCATTAGAATAGCGCTGTCCTTCACTCTGGCCAGCAGGCCGCCCGGCTCGACATGCTTCTAGCGACGCGCTGCCCTCATTGCGAAACCGTCTTCCGGCTGCAGCAGGAACAGCTCTCGCTGCATCAGGGGCTCGTGCGCTGCGGGCATTGCCACGAAGTCTTCAACGCCGCCGAATCGCTCGTTCCCGAGTACGCGCAGCAGCCCGAACCGGCGCTGACCGAACCGGCTGCCGCGCCGCACGTCGGCGACACGCACCAGCAGGCCGCGCCGGCCCGGTTGTTCGCCACCGACACGCCGCCCGAATTGCCGACCGGCACCGATTACAAGCCGGAAGGCTGGGACATGTGGGCGCCGTGGCTCGACGCCGGCGTCGATCCGTCGCTGCAGCACAGCGTCGAGACCGTGCGCACCGAGCCGCTGATACCGCTCGCGCTCCCGTCCACGGAAGCCGGCGTCGTTCATCTGTCGGGTACGCCCGCGCCATTCGCGTCCTCTCCAGCCGAACTCGATTCGTCGACGGCCGTCGAGCAACCGGCGGAACCGCATTCGCCGCAGGCGCAACACGCACCGCACGAAACCGAAGAAGCCGCGCCCTCGCCCGCGCCGGTCGAGCGCGACCCGCGCGAGCCTCGCTTCGTCGCCCACCTTCCGTCGGAAACCGAAACCGCCGCCGAACCGGCCAAACCCGTCGTCCCCGCGCACTTCGCCGCGCCGGACGACGAACGCGCGCCGCGCGAACCGCGCTTTGCGTTCACGCCCGCGCCGGCCGTCACCGAAGCCGAAACCGCATCGGAACCCGGCACCTTCGCCCGACACGACGAAGCTCCGGCCGCAGCGGCAGCCGATGAACCGGCCGTCCCGCCGGTCGCCCAACCGGCCGTCCCATTCCCCGCCGCACTGTCCGACGACGATCGTCCGCACTTCGCCGTCACGCGCGAAACGCGCGCGCCGCAGCGACGCGGGATGCTCGGCGGCTTTTTCGGCGGCCTCGTCGCGGCCGCGCTGGTCGGATTGCTCGCCGCGCAACTGGCGTGGTGGCAGCGCGAAACGCTGATGATCTACTGGCCCGTCACGCAAGGCTGGTTCCGGCAGGCCTGCGCGCCGCTCGGCTGCACGGTCACGCCGCCGCGCGCGATCGACGGGCTGCGGCTCGACGCGACCGACCTGCGCCAGCTCGACGGCCCGCGCGAGCTCGAACTGAAGGTGCCGCTGACGAACCGCTACCGCGTCGCGCTCGCGTATCCGTCGGTCGAACTCACCCTGCTCGACGACACCAATCACGTCACCGTGCGCCGCGTGCTCGCGCCGCGCGATTACGTACGCCCGGGCACGCCGATCGACGCCGGGCTGCCGCCCGGCACGACGCAGACGATGGTGGTCCGCCTCGAAACGAACGGCACGCCCGCCTCGAATTTCCGCGTCCAGATCTTCTATCCGTGACGCGCCGCGGCGCGCATGCGCGCCCGTCTCAACCCGCGCGCCCGAGCGGCGCGCTATTTCGGAGCACGAACATGAGCAAAGTTACGCTGGGTGGCAACCCGATCGATCTCGCCGGCACGTTCCCGGCCGTCGGCGCGCAAGCCGCCGATTTTAAGCTGGTCGGCAAGGACCTCGCCGACCTGTCGCTCGCCAGCTTCGCCGGCAAGCGCAAGGTGCTGAACATCGTGCCGAGCCTCGACACGCCGACCTGCGCGACGTCGACCCGCAAGTTCAACGAAGCGGCGTCGTCGCTCGACAACACGGTGGTGATCGTCGTGTCCGCCGACCTGCCGTTCGCCGCCACGCGCTTCTGCACGACCGAAGGCCTCGCGAACGTCGTGACGGCATCGACGTTCCGCACCGGCCGCGCGTTCGCGAACGCGTACGGCGTCGACGTGACGAGCGGCCCGCTGAACGGCCTGACCGCACGCGCGGTGGTCGTGCTCGACGCGCAGGACAAGGTGATCCACGCGGAACTCGTCGGCGAAATCAAGGACGAGCCGAACTACGATGCAGCGCTCGCCGCGCTGAAGTAAGCTTTCTTCCGCTTTCCCCTGCCGCGCCGCGCCCTTCGCGCGGCGTTGTCGCGCAGGGCCCCTCATTTCTACAGGAACGCACACCTTGGCTACGCTGATTTGCGGCTCGATCGCCTACGACTCCATCATGACCTTCGAAGGGCGGTTCCGCGAGCACATCCTGCCCGACCAGGTGCACCTCATCAACCTGAGCTTCCTCGTGCCGACGATGCGCCGCGAATTCGGCGGCTGCGCGGGCAACATCGGGTACGCGCTGCATCTGCTCGGCGGCGACGCGCGCATCATGGGCACGATGGGCGCGCTGGATGCGCAGCCGTATCTCGACCGGCTCGACCAGCTCGGCCTGCGCCGCGACCACGTTCGCGTGCTGCCCGATACGTACACCGCGCAGGCGATGATCACGACCGATCTCGACAACAACCAGATCGCGGCGTTCCACCCGGGCGCGATGATGCAGTCGCACCTGAACCACGCGGGCGACGCACCGGACATCAAGCTCGCGATCGTCGGCCCGGACGGCTTCGACGGGATGGTGCAGCACGTGGAAGAGCTCGCCAAGGCCGGTGTGCCGTTCGTGTTCGATCCGGGCCAGGGTCTGCCGCTGTTCGACGGTGCGACGCTGCGCCGCAGCATTGAACTTGCGACCTACGTAGCGGTCAACGACTACGAGGCCAAGCTGGTGAGCGACAAGACGGGATGGTCCGAAGATGAAATCGCCAGCCGGGTCGACGCCCTCGTCATCACGCGTGGCGAGCACGGCGCGATCATCCGCCACAAGCAGGGCGCGGAGCAGATTCCGGTCGTGCCGGCCGAGCGTATCGCCGATCCGACCGGCTGCGGCGACGCCTTCCGGGGCGGCCTGCTGTACGGCATCGAGCATGGGCTCGACTGGGCAACCACCGGCCGCCTCGCGAGCCTGATGGGCTCGCTCAAGATCGCCCATCAAGGGCCCCAGACTTACGTACTGACGCGCGCCGAAATCGACGCACGCTTCGAGACTGCATTCGGTTACAGTCTCAAATGAATATTGTGGGAGAGCAAAGATGTTGACGAAAAAAACCCTCACGCTCGCGGCCATGCTGACGGCCACGCTGACCCTCGCCGGCTGCTTCACGGCACCCGGTTCGGCGGATGTCTATAGCGTCGGCCAGGCGCAGCGCGAACAGACGGTCCGCATGGGCACGGTCGAAAGCGTGCGTGCGGTGCGCATCCAGTCCGACGGCGGCGGCAGCGCGATCGGCACGCTCGGCGGCGGCGCACTCGGCGCGGTCGCGGGCAGCGCGATCGGCGGCGGCAAAGGCTCGATCCTGACGGCGATTGCCGGCGGCCTCGTCGGTGCGGTCGCGGGTAACGCGGTCGGCGAAAACCTCAGCACGGCGAACGGTGTCGAAATCACCGTGCGCCTCGACAACGGCGATCTGCGCTCGATCACGCAGGCAGCCAGCGGCGAAGCATTCCGCGCCGGCGAGCGGGTACGCCTGCTGTCGAGCGGCGGCGTCACGCGCGTCACGCACTAACCGATATCCTCAGCACGCGGCGCAAGCCGCGGTCGAACGCATGTGCGAAGCCGCACATGCGTTTTTTTTCGTCCACTCGCTTTCATCCGCGCTCGCGTCGGCGAGCTGATCGGCGCCCCATCGACGACGCGTGCGGACGAAAAAAATCCCGCCACCTGAGCCAGATGGCGGGACTGATTGAGTAGCGCTACTCAACCCACGGACACCACGTGAGTGTCCGGGTGATGCTGCTCAGCCGCGATTACGGACGGCTGCCGGTCGGGAACGGCCATGCTGCTGCCGGGTTGAGCGCGGTCTTCACGCCCGATGCCGGCGCAACCGATGCGGTCGACGCGGTCGTTGCCGGCGCAGCCTTCTTCACGACGGCCTTCTTCGGAGCAGCAGCCTTCTTCGCCGGGGCGGCAGCCTTCTTCGCAGGGGCAGCCTTCTTGGCGGGCGCGGCCTTCTTCGCAGCAGCCTTCTTCGCAGGCGCGGCCTTCTTCGCAGCAGCCTTCTTCGCCGGCGCAGCCTTCTTGGCAGCAGCCTTCTTCGCCGGTGCGGCCTTCTTCGCAGCAACCTTCTTCACTGCGACTTTCTTGGCTGCAACCTTCTTCGCGGCGGCCTTCTTAGCCGGTGCTGCCTTCTTTGCAGCAACCTTCTTCACCGCGACTTTCTTCGCTGCGACCTTCTTGGCTGCAACCTTCTTCGTTGCGACCTTCTTGGCTGCGACCTTCTTTGCAGCGGCCTTCTTCGCCGGTGCTGCCTTCTTCGCGGCAACCTTCTTCACCGCGACCTTCTTCGCAGCAACCTTCTTCACCGCGGCCTTCTTCGCCGGAGCGGCAGCCTTCTTCGCAACGGTCTTCTTGGCAGCAACCTTCTTAGCAGCCGGTTTCTTCTTGGCAGTAGCCATGTTGTTCTCCTTCAGGTTCAGATGAGAGTCAGTTCAAACTACACCCTTCGTCAAAACCCGCTTCCCGCGGACGCTGTTCAGGACGTGCGCTTCGAAGCGGGCTATTCATCGGCGTACGCAGATACCGCGCGCTTACGCTAATGAATACGGTATGGCGCGCGTGACCACTCGGCCTCGCGCGCCAAATCAAGTCGGTAGCCGGCGCACCTCGCGCCGCTACCCCTAATCGCTTGATCAAGCGGACCGCCACACGGCCGTCCGCTTTTTCCGGAGGGAAGTTTGCCCATCCCACTGAAGGGTTCGCAAAGTGCCTGTCGTATCGTTGGGCCGTTAAGGCACCGGGCATGCTTTGCATCAGGCGTTCTTGCTCCTAAACCTTGGGCCGGGGCCGAGAGGCCACCGGCTGCTCCATCATGTAACGGGTTCGCTGCTGCGGGTTATTCCCAGGACAGCGCGCCCCCCGTCTGATACTCGATCACACGCGTCTCGAAGAAGTTGCGCTCCTTCTTCAGGTCGATCATCTCGCTCATCCACGGGAACGGGTTTTCCTCGTTCGGATACAGCGGGTCGAGGCCGATCTGCTGGCAACGGCGGTTGCTGATGAAGCGCAGATAGCTCTTGAACATCGACGCGTTCAAACCCAGCACGCCGCGCGGCATCGTGTCCTCGGCGTAGCGGTATTCGAGTTCGACAGCCTGCTTGAACAGCTCGCGGATCTCGGCGCGGAATTCGGCGGTCCAGAGATGCGGATTCTCGAGCTTGATCTGGTTGATCAGGTCGATGCCGAAGTTGCAGTGCATCGACTCGTCGCGCAGGATGTACTGATATTGCTCTGCAGCACCCGTCATCTTGTTCTGGCGGCCGAGCGCGAGGATCTGCGTAAACCCGACATAGAAGAACAGGCCTTCCATGATGCAGGCGAACACGATCAGCGACTTCAGCAGCTTCTGATCCGCTTCGAGCGTGCCGGTCTTGAAGGCCGGGTCCGTCAGCGTATGAATGAACGGGATCAGGAATTCGTCCTTCGCGCGGATCGACGTGACCTCGTGGTACGCGTTGAAGATCTCGCCTTCGTCGAGACCGAGCGATTCGACGATGTATTGGTACGCGTGCGTGTGGATCGCTTCCTCGAACGCCTGGCGCAGCAGGAACTGTCGGCACTCGGGCGCCGTGATGTGGCGGTACGTGCCGAGCACGATGTTGTTCGCCGCGAGCGAATCGGCCGTCACGAAGAAGCCGAGGTTGCGCTTCACGATGCGGCGCTCGTCCTCGGTCAGACCGTTCGGGTCCTTCCACAGTGCGATGTCGCGGGACATGTTGATTTCCTGCGGCATCCAGTGGTTCGCGCAACCGGCCAGATACTTTTCCCACGCCCACTTGTACTTGAACGGCACCAGCTGATTGACGTCAGTCTGGCCGTTGATGATGCGCTTGTCGGCGACATTGACCCGCGCTTCCGTACCGCCGGCGGGAACAGCCGATGCTTGCGGCGGCACCGCGAGATCGCCTTCGAAAATGTCACGGACCTGATGGGCGGCAGGCGTTGCAGCCTGCATTCCGACAGCCATCCCGGCGGAGGTGCGCATCGCGTTTTGCTGCGCTCCGCTCGCGGGGGTTACGGCAGTCTTCTCGTCATCCCAGTTGAGCATAAATTCTCACCATCAATTTAGAACGGTTTGTACCATCTTTTCCTGAGCGATAAAAGGGTTCGCTCACGAAAAATCCTTTTTTCGATTCGCGTTGCGACCTCGATACAACACTTTGAGCAACGCATCGTCGTTCATGCAGCGCGCGATGTGAGTCGCGCTTGTATCGCGAGGTGCGCTCGACGCATCGAACGCTGATCGAAACGCGACGTCGTCGGGGAGGTTTCGATCGCTTGTCATTGCCTGCAACGCAGGTGTCGCGTTACAGATTCCTTATCATTTTTTTAGTTGAGAGCGGCGCACACTTCAACCTCGATCGGTCGTCGTGTGCGCCGCCCGAGCCTGCTTCTCAGGTCAGGCGCACTGCGTTATTGGCACGCTTCGCACTCGTCGAAGCCGGGGTCGCCCGGACGCATCGTGCACACCGGGCCGTCTGCTTCGACCGGCGCGAGCGCCGCTGCAGCGTTGACCGCGCCCGACGATGCAGCGCCGCCTGCCGCACCGAAGCCGCCCGCTGCGCCTTGCGCGCCGCCGCTGCTCGAGCCGCCGCTGCCTGCACCGCCCGTCGGCACTGCGTTCAGCGCGCCGTGTGCGACCGTCGACTTCTCGACGTGCGTCGCCGCCATCGTGCGGAGGTAGTAGGTCGTCTTCAGGCCGCGCAGCCATGCGAGCTTGTAGACCTCGTCGAGCTTCTTGCCCGATGCGCCGCCCATGTAGATGTTCAGCGACTGCGCCTGGTCGATCCACTTCTGGCGACGCGATGCCGCTTCGACCAGCCACGTCGGGTCGACCTCGAACGCGGTCGCGTAGATCGCGCGCAGGTCGGCCGGGATGCGGTCGATGCGCGACAGCATGCCGTCGAAGTACTTCAGGTCGGCGACCATCACTTCGTCCCACAGGCCGCGTTCCTTCAGGTCGCGGACGAGATACTCGTTCACCACCGTGAATTCGCCCGACAGGTTCGACTTCACGTACAGGTTCTGGAAGGTCGGCTCGATACAGGCCGACACGCCGATGATGTTCGAGATCGTCGCCGTCGGCGCGATCGCGACGCAGTTCGAGTTGCGCATGCCGTGCGTGGCGATCCGCGCACGCAGCGCCGTCCAGTCGAGCGATTCCGACGTGTCGACCTCGACGTAGCCGCCGCGCGCTTCGGCCAGCAGCTTCAGCGTGTCCTGCGGGAGGATGCCGCGATCCCACAGCGAGCCGCGGTAGCTCGAGTAGCGGCCGCGTTCTTCGGCCAGTTCGGTCGACGCGTGGTACGCGTAGTAGCAGACGGCTTCCATCGAACGATCGGCGAACTCGACTGCCTCTTGCGACGCGTACGGCGTACGCAGCAGGTGCAGGCAGTCCTGGAAGCCCATGATGCCCATCCCGACCGGGCGGTGCTTCAGGTTCGAGTTACGCGCCTTCGGCACCGCGTAGTAGTTGATGTCGATCACGTTGTCGAGCATGCGCATCGCGACGCTGATCGTGCGCTTCAGCTTGTCGTGGTCGAGCGCGTAGCTGCCGTCGGCCTGCTTCACCAGGTGGGCGACGAGGTTCACCGAGCCGAGGTTGCACACCGCGATTTCGGTGTCGCTCGTGTTCAGCGTGATTTCCGTGCACAGGTTCGACGAGTGGACGACGCCGACGTGCTGCTGCGGCGAGCGCACGTTGCACGGATCCTTGAACGTGATCCACGGGTGGCCCGTCTCGAACAGCATGCCGAGCATCTTGCGCCACAGCTGCGCCGCCGGGATCTTCTTGAACAGCTTGATCTCGCCGCGCGCGACCTTGTCTTCGTAAGCCGTGTAAGCCTTCTCGAAATCGGCGCCGAACTTGTCGTGCAGGTCCGGGCAGGTCGACGGCGAGAACAGCGTCCAGTCGCCGCCTTCCATCACGCGCTTCATGAACAGGTCGGGAATCCAGTTCGCCGTGTTCATGTCGTGCGTACGGCGACGGTCGTCACCGGTGTTCTTGCGCAGCTCCAGGAACTCCTCGATGTCGAGGTGCCACGATTCGAGGTACGCGCAGACCGCGCCCTTGCGCTTGCCGCCCTGGTTCACCGCGACGGCCGTGTCGTTCACGACCTTCAGGAACGGGACCACGCCTTGCGACTTGCCGTTCGTGCCCTTGATATGCGAGCCGAGGGCGCGCACGCGCGTCCAGTCGTTGCCGAGGCCGCCGGCGAACTTCGACAGCAGCGCGTTTTCCTTCAGCGCTTCATAGATGCCGTCGAGATCGTCCGCGACCGTCGTCAGGTAGCACGACGACAGCTGCGAGCGGTGCGTGCCCGAGTTGAACAGCGTCGGCGTCGAGCTCATGAAGTCGAAGCTCGACAGCACGTTGTAGAACTCGATCGCGCGCGTTTCGCGGTCGATCTCGTTCAGCGACAGGCCCATCGCGACGCGCATGAAGAAGGCCTGCGGCATTTCGATGCGGGTGCCTTCGACGTGCAGGAAGTAGCGGTCGTACAGCGTCTGCAGGCCGAGGTAGCCGAACTGCAGGTCGCGGTTCGCGTCGAGCGCTTCGCCGAGGCGCTTCAGGTCGAACTGCAGCAGCTTGTCGTCGAGCAGGCCGGCATCGACGCCGCGCTTCAGGAACTGCGGGAAGTATTCGGCGTAGCGGGTCGACATCTCGGCCTGCACGACTTCCTCGCCGAGGATCTCGCGACGGATCGTGTGCAGCAGGATGCGGGCCGTGACCTGGCTGTACGCCGGGTCCTTTTCGATCATCGTGCGCGCAGCGAGGATCGCCGAGTCGTAGACCTGGCTCATCGGCACGCCGTCGTACAGGTTCTTCACCGTCTCCGCGACGATCGGGTCAGGGTTAACCGCAGCGCCCAGGCCGTCGCATGCCGACACGATCAGCGCGCGCAGCGCGTTCTGGTCGAGCGGGCGCGTGACGCCGTTGTCGACGACGTTGATGCCGGTGGCCGACTCGCCGCCCGCTGCCGCCGCTTCCTCGCCCGCATGCTGGCGCTCGAGGTGACGCTTCTCGCGATACAGCACGTACGCACGCGCGACGTTGTGCTCGCCGCCGCGCATCAGCGCGAGTTCGACCTGGTCCTGGATGTCTTCGATATGGAACGTACCGCCGTTCGGGCGGCTGCGCACGAGCGCGCGAACGACGTTGTGCGTCAGTTGCTCGACCTGCTCGCGTACGCGCGCCGATGCCGCGCCCTGCCCGCCATTGACGGCCAGGAAAGCCTTGGTCACCGCGATCGCGATCTTCGAAGGTTCGAACGACACCACGCTGCCGTTGCGGCGGATCACCTTGTAGTCGGCGAACGTGGCCTGCGGCGCGAGCGCCTTCGCGCCCTGTTCGGTCCCGCCGAGCGGACGGCTCGAGGCGCTCTCGTACTGGGACGTCGCGTTGTCGGTGGTTTGCATGTGCAAAGCTCCTGGTGTTGGATGGTGCGGAGAGAACCGCGGATTAAAACGAACGCTGCGCAATGCGGTGCGCGAGCGGTAAGAGGCGAGCGATGCGCCGGGGAAGCCGGTTCGGTCGATGCGCGACAACCCAGCCGGTCGTGTGCTTCGTCATGTATACCCTGCCCCGTCGATGTTCGCTGCGCTGATCGCGACGCCCGGACCGCCCGGCCTGACGCGCCGCCCTGAGAACCCTGTCCGCCGGCGTTGCCCGCCGGCCGGTGCCGCTCGGGTTTTCCCCTGCGACACACACTATATCTAGTACAGAACTACTCAACTGGCACCAAGTATAGTGGACATTCGGAGGACGTCCAAACGGATAATTTGCGATAGAGGTCTTGACATCGCTCACGCGCAGACACGGCAAGGCATTGATCGGAGAAAAAACTTTCTCCGATCAAAAAACCCCGCGATCAGTGCTGACGGAAAGGAAAGTATTCGGCGGAAAAACCGGCATCGCTCGCGAAGCGTTGCCAATCGAAATGCGGGCCCGGGTCGGTCTTGCGGCCCGGCGCGACGTCCGAGTGCCCCGCGAACGCGTCGACCGGGTAGCGCGCGGCGAGCGCGCGGGAGAGCGCGGCGAGCACCGCGTATTGGGCATCGTCGAACGGCACGTCGTCCGCGCCCTCGAGCTCGATGCCGATCGAGAAGTCGTTGCAGCGCGTGCGGCCGAAGAACTCGGACGAGCCTGCATGCCATGCGCGCTCGTCGCACGACACGAACTGCACGAGCTCGCCGCCGCGGCGGATCAGGAAATGGGCGGACACGCGCACGCCGCGCAGGTGGCTCTGGTAATAGGGGTGCGCATCGCAGTCGAGGCGATTCAGGAACAGCGCCTCGATCGCGTCGCCACCGAATTCGCCGGGCGGCAGGCTGATGTTGTGAACGACCACGAGCGTCGGCACCGCCCCCGCGGGCCGCGCCTCGAAGTTCGGCGACGGCGCATGGCGCGCTTCGCGCACCCAGCCGTTCGCGTCGACCGACAACACGGCCGCGTCGCTCATCGTGCGTCGCGACCGTTCACGCGCGCGGCATGGCGCCGCGCATGCTCGGCGCTGCAGAAGTATTCGCCGCTCGCGGCAATCGCGTCGCCCTTCGGCGCATGCACGCCGCATTCGGCGCAGCGCACCATCGGCTCGGGCAGCGACCGCGCGTCGCCGTTCGGGCGCGCGGCACCCGCGCCGGCGCCGGGCGCCTCGTCGTAACCGGCGCCGCGGCCGGTGCGCGCCTGCGCCTGTTCCTGCGCGTGACGCAGCTTGCGCGCGAGCCACGAACCCGCGAAGAAGAGAAGGATCAGGAGAAGAATCTGTCGCATCGGAAACCTGCGGTCAAACCACGGAGCGGTGCAGCAGCACCTCGAAAACGAACCGGCTGCCGACGTACGCGAGCAGCAGCGCGGCGAACGACACGAGCACCCAGCGCGCGGCGCCGCGCCCGCGCCAGCCCGACGTCTTGCGGGCCACCAGCAGGCCGCCGAACATCAGCCACGACAGGATCGCGAACACCGTCTTGTGGTCGAGCCGCAATGCGCGCGCATCGACCTGCTCGCTGAACAGGATGCCCGACGCGAGGGTGAGCGTCAGCAGCACGAAGCCGGCGCCGATCAGGCGGAACAGCAGCTTCTCGAGCGTGAGCAGCGGCGGCAGCGTTTCGAGCCAGCTCGCGATCCAGCCCGTCGAGCCGTCGCGCCCGCCGCTACGCAGCGACTGCAGGCGCCGCTCCACCATCAGCATCAGGATCGCGTGCAGCGCGGCGATCGCGAAGAGGCCGTACGCGATGTTCGCGATCAGGAAATGCAGCTTGAACAGCGGCGCTGCGGCATAAGGCAGCACCCGCACGCCGCCGAACACGAGCGGCAGCAGCGACGCGCCGCACGCGAGCGGCAGCACCAGCAGGCGCAGGCTGTCGAGCGGGAAGAAAAAGCTCTCGATCCAGTAGATGCCGGCGCCGAGCCAGAACATCGCGGACAGCGCGAACGCGAAGCCGAACACCATCGCGTCGTTCGGAAAGATCGTCATGTGGAGCAGCACGCCGTGCGCGAGCAGCGCGGCGAACAGCAGCGCGCGGCCGGCCCCGCTCATCCCGGACGCGGCGGACGCGGGAACCGGCACGGCCGGCACGCTCGCGACGAGCGGCGTCGCGCCCTGACGGTGCGTACGCCAGCCTGCGACGGCGAGGCCGCCGTACAGGAATGCGGTGAGGGCATACAGTACAATATCCATGTTCGAAGTTTACACTAGGCCCCCTTCCCGCGACGGCTCCCTTTTGTTCGGTTCCGCCGCGCCTTCGGGCCCCACTGTCCAACGCTCCCCATGCTCGACAATCTCACTCAACGGATGGCGCGCGTCGTCAAGACGCTGCGCGGCGAAGCCCGGCTCACCGAGGCGAACACGCAGGAGATGCTCCGCGAGGTGCGTCTCGCGCTGCTGGAAGCCGACGTGTCGCTGCCGGTCGTCCGCGAATTCATCGCCAAGGTCAAGGAAAAGGCGCTCGGCGAAGAAGTGATCAGCAGCCTGTCGCCGGGCCAGGCGCTCGTCGGCGTGGTCCAGAAGGAACTGACCGCCGTGATCGGCGGCGACTACGAAGGCAAGGCCGCGGAGCTGAACCTCGCGGTCACGCCGCCCGCCGTGATCCTGATGGCCGGCCTGCAGGGCGCCGGCAAGACCACGACCGTCGGCAAGCTCGCGAAGCTGCTGCGCGAGAAGTACAAGAAGAAGGTGCTGACCGTGTCGTGCGACGTGTATCGCCCGGCCGCGATCATGCAGCTGAAAACGGTGACCGAGCAGGTCGGCGCCGACTTCTTCCCGTCCACGCCGGACCAGAAGCCCGTCGACATCGCGCTCGCCGCCGTCGACTGGGCGAAGCGCCACTACCATGACGTGCTGCTCGTCGACACGGCCGGCCGCCTCGGCATCGACGAGGCGATGATGCAGGAAATCGCCGCGCTGCACGGCACGCTGAAGCCGGCCGAAACGCTGTTCGTCGTCGACGCGATGCTCGGCCAGGACGCGGTCAACACCGCGAAGGCGTTCAACGACACGCTGCCGCTCACCGGCGTCGTGCTGACCAAGCTCGACGGCGATTCGCGCGGCGGCGCCGCGCTGTCGGTGCGCCACGTCACGGGCAAGCCGATCAAGTTCGTCGGCGTCGCCGAGAAGCTCGACGGCCTTGAGGTGTTCCACCCCGACCGGATGGCGAACCGGATCCTCGGCATGGGCGACATCCTCGCGCTCGTCGAGGAAGCGCAGCGCGGCGTCGATGTCCAGGCCGCGCAGAAGCTCGCCGACAAGGTCAAGAAAGGCGGCGACTTCGACCTGAACGATTTCCGCGCGCAGATCTCGCAGATGAAGAACATGGGCGGCCTGTCGTCGCTGATGGACAAGCTCCCCGCGCAGTTCCAGCAGGCGGCGGCCGGCGCCGACATGGGCCAGGCCGAAAAGTCGATCCGCCGGATGGAAGGCATCATCAGCTCGATGACGCCCGCCGAGCGCGCGAAACCCGAAATCATCAAGGCGACGCGCAAGCGCCGCATCGCAGCCGGCGCGGGCGTGCCGGTGCAGGAAGTCAACCGGATGCTGAACCAGTACGACCAGATGCGTACGATGATGAAGAAGCTGAAGGGCGGCAACATGCAGAAGATGATGCGCGGCCTGAAGGGCATGATGCCCGGCATGCGCTGATTTCGTCCGTCGGCCGGCGCGCGGGTTTTTGCCGTAGCGCGCGCCTGCCGTTCTGCTTCATCCTTATTTGTATACCGACTGCCCGCCAGAACACATGAACCGCGAAGAAGCCCTCCACATTTTCGACCACTCCGAAGAGATCGTCTCGGCCGACGCCGTCAACGCGTCGATCTCGAAGATGGCCGACGCGATCCGCGCCGAAATCGGCGACGCGTTCCCGCTCGTTCTCTCGGTGATGGGCGGCGCCGCGGTGTTTACCGGGATGCTGCTGCCGCATCTCGATTTCCCGCTCGAATTCGACTACATCCACCTGACCCGCTACCGCAATACGACGCAGGGCAGCCCGGAGATGCACTGGCGCGTCGCGCCGCGCGAATCGGTAAAGGACCGCATCGTGCTCGTACTCGACGACATCCTCGACGAAGGCGAGACGATGGCCGCGATCCGCGACCGCATCCTCGACATGGGCGCGAAGCGCTTCATGTCGGCCGTGCTGTGCGAGAAGACGCTCGCGAAGGCGAAACCGCTGCACCCCGACTTCTGCGGCTTCTCGGTGCCGGACCGTTACGTGTTCGGCTGCGGGATGGACGCGAAGGGCTACTGGCGCAACCTGCCGACGATCCGCGCGCTGACCGCGAACGTCTGAGCGCCGCCCGGCCTGCTATATAAATGGAAAGCGGCGCTCCGGTTGCCCGGAGCGCCGCTTTTTTCGTGCGTGCCGCCTGCGTTATAACTGGTGCACGAACGCGCGGATGCCGGCCAGCAGCATCTCGACCGAGATCGCCACCAGCACGAGGCCCATCAGCCGCTCGAACGCGGCGACCGTCCGCTCGCCGAGCCACTGCTGAATCCGCTCGGCCAGCACCAGCGTGATCGCGCAGACGATCATCGTGACCGTCAGCGCGCCGACCCACTCGAGCATCTTGCCGGGCGCCTGCGACGTCATCAGCATCACCGTCGCGAGCGCGGACGGCCCGGCCAGCGCCGGAATCGCGAGCGGCACGATGAACGGCTCGCCGCCCGCGCGCGGATCGCTGCCGAGCGCGCCGTCCGGGTGCGGGAAGATCATCCGCAGCGCGATCAGGAACAGCACGATCCCGCCGCCGAGCCGCAGCGACAGGTCGGTGAGGCTCATCATCCGCAGGAAGCGGTCGCCGACCAGCATGAAGAACAGCAGGATCACGAACGCGATCCCCACTTCGCGCAGGATCAGCTTCACGCGCCGCTCGCGCGGCACATCCCGCATCGCCGAAATGAACAGCGGGATATTGCCGAGCGGATCCGTGATCAGCACGAGGAGCACGGTGGCCGACAGGAATGTGTATTCCATCGTGTCGCCCGGTCGCCGCGCTTAGTGCGCGAGCGCGGCGCGGATCTTCTCCGCGACCGCCGCCGCGGCCGTGTCGGCCGGCAGCAGCGTCGCTTCGGCATCGCGGCGGCCCTGGTACTCGATCTTGCCTTCCTTCAGGCCGCGCTCGCCGATCACCAGACGATGCGGCACGCCGATCAGTTCCCAGTCGGCGAACATCACGCCCGGGCGCTCGCCGCGATCGTCGAGGATCACGTCGATACCGGCCGCGACGAGTTCCGCGTACAGCTTGTCGGCCGTCTCGCGCACCATGTCGCTGCGGTCATAGCCCATCGGGCACAGCACGACCTCGAACGGTGCGATCGACTCGGGCCAGATGATCCCCTTGTCGTCGAAGTTCTGTTCGATCGCCGCGCCGAGAATGCGCGTGATGCCGACGCCGTAGCAGCCCATCAGCATCGGCTGCGGCTTGCCCGACTCGTCGAGGAAGGTCGCGCCCATCGCTTCCGAGTACTTGGTGCCGAGCTGGAACACGTGGCCGACTTCGATGCCGCGGCAGATGTCGATCACGCCCTTGCCGTCCGGCGACGGGTCGCCCTTCTTCACGTTGCGCACGTCGGCGACTTCCGGCTCCGGCAGGTCGCGGCCCCAGTTCACGCCGGCGATGTGATAGTCGACCTCGTTCGCGCCGACGACGAAGTCGCTCATGTTCGCGACCGTGCGGTCCGCGATCACCTTCACGGGCTTCTTCGTGCCGACCGGGCCGAGGTAGCCCGGCGGCGTGCCGAACCATTCGACGATTTCCTGCTCGGTCGCGAAGCGGTGGTTCTTCAGGCCCGGCAGCTTCGACACCTTGATCTCGTTCAGGTCGTGATCGCCGCGCAGCATCACGAGCCAGATGGTCGGCTCGGCGCCTTCGTTGTCGGTCGCGAGCACGATCGACTTGATCGTGCGCTCGAGCGGGATCGACAGCAGTTCGGCGACGGCCTCGCACTTCGCCTTGCCGGGCGTCGCGACCTTTTCCATCGCTTCGGCGGGCGCCGCGCGCTCAGGCGTCAGCGGCAGCGCTTCAGCCGCCTCGACGTTCGCCGCGAATTCGGACGTCGGGCAGTAGGCGATCGCGTCCTCGCCGGTGTCGGCGATCACGTGGAACTCGTGCGAGAAGTTGCCGCCGATCGAGCCGCTGTCGGCCGCCACCGCGCGAAACTCGAGGCCGAGGCGCGTGAAGATGCGCACGTACGCGTCGTACATCTTGCGGTACGACTCGTTCAGGCCGGCCGCATCCTTGTCGAACGAATACGCGTCCTTCATGATGAATTCGCGGCCGCGCATCACGCCGAAGCGCGGCCGGATCTCGTCGCGGAACTTCGTCTGGATCTGGTAGAAATTCACCGGCATCTGCCGGTAGCTCTTGATCTGGTTGCGCGCGATGTCGGTGACGACTTCCTCGTGCGTCGGCCCGATCACGAAATCGTTGTCCTTGCGGTCCTTGAAGCGCAGCAGCTCGGGGCCGTACTGCTCCCAGCGGCCCGACTCCTGCCACAGCTCGGCCGGCTGCACGGCCGGCATCAGCAGTTCGATGGCACCCGCCCGGTTCATTTCCTCGCGCACGATCGCCTCGACCTTGCGAATCGAACGCAGGCCGACCGGCAGGTAGTTGTAGATGCCGCCGGCGACGCGACGGATCATGCCGGCGCGGACCATCAGCTTGTGGCTGACGATCTCTGCGTCGGCGGGTGCCTCTTTCAGGGTGCCGATAAAGAAACGGGAAGCTTTCATGCGGACGGTTCCAAAAACGGCGCCCCCAGGCGGGGCGCCCGAAAAAGTTTCAAGGTGAAAAAGCTGCGCGCGGCGAACAACGAGGGACGACGATGGCGCAGACGACGTAGCAGACTAATCAGGGACAATTCAGCCGGCGTACCCCGCGCGGATTCGCTCCGTCACGGTGCGCAGCGCCCGTTATCTGTTTATAATCAAAGCAATTTTAAAGGATTCGAAGGTGGTTGTATGCTGGATCGTGAAGGCTTTCGCCCGAACGTCGGCATCATCCTCTTGAACGCGCGCAACGAGGTGTTTTGGGGCAAGCGGCTCCGCGAGCATTCCTGGCAGTTTCCTCAAGGTGGGATCAAGTACGGCGAGACCCCCATGCAGGCGATGTACCGGGAACTGCACGAGGAAACGGGCCTGCATCCGGAACACGTCAAGATAATCGGCCGCACACGCGACTGGTTGCGTTACGAGGTGCCTGACAAGTTCATCAAACGCGAAGTACGCGGTCATTACCGCGGCCAGAAGCAGATCTGGTTCCTGCTGCGGATGGTCGGACGCGATTGCGACATTTGCTTGCGCGCGACCGACCACCCGGAGTTCGATGCGTGGCGCTGGAACGAGTACTGGGTGCCGCTCGATGCGGTGATCGAGTTCAAGCGGGATGTCTATCAGTTGGCGCTGACGGAATTGTCGCGCTTCCTGCGCCGCCCGGCGCAGCGAGCCGAGAAGCCGCGCGGGCCGCGTGTGTCGCGCTATCCGCGCGTCATTGGCGCACAGGCCCAGACGCTGACGATTGTCGACACATCGGTAGTCTGTTCGGAGATCGAAGTGGAAGCGAGCACGCTCGACGAGATGCCGCCCCACGTGATCGTCGGCAAATGACGAGTCGGACTGCATGACCGGGCGCGACCTTGGTGTCGCGCCCTTTTTTTACGAGGAATGCATATTGAAAGCGATTGCTCTCGCGCTCGCGTCGATCGCCGCGATGGCCGCCCTGGCCGGCTGCGCGAACTCGAAAGCGCCGTCCAACAAGGACGACAGCGAGTTCGTGTACCTGCTCGATCGTCAGGGAACCTGGAAGGAAAACGCCGTCGACACGCTGCCGCCGCTGCCGCAAACGGGCGATCTGCTGCCGTTCAACGTGTCGCAGAACACGCCGCTCAAGTTCTTCGTCGATGCGAAGTCGCTCGAGGTCGGCACCGACGGCGTCGTGCGCTACGCAGTCGTCGTCACGAGCCCGGCCGGTGCACGCAACGTGAACTACGAAGGCATCCGCTGCGACACCTACGAATGGCGCCAGTACGCCGGCCTGAACTCCGACCACAACGGCTGGGATCGCACGGTGGAAAACGACTGGCGGCGCATCGAGAACGGCGAGCTCAACGCCTACCACTCCGCGCTCTACCAGGACTACTTCTGCTCGAACAAGATGCCGCAGGGCTCGACCCGGCAGATCCTCGAAAACATCCGGTTCCACCGCACCGCGATGACCCAGTTGCGCTGACGGCACGCGATGCGGGCCGCCCGCATCGTCCGCCGCACAAAAAAGCCCGCATCACGCGGGCTTTTTCATTTGAACGACGAAACCCGGCTGGCAATTACACCAGCACGAGGTTGTCGCGATGAATCAGTTCGGGCTCCAGCATGTAGCCGAGCACGGTCTCGATCTCGCCGCTCGGCTTGCGGTGAATCAGCTTCGTTTCCGCGCTGCTGTAGTTCGTGAGCCCGCGCGCCACCTCGCGCCCGTCCGGGCCGACGCAGGCGATCACTTCGCCGCGCGCGAACGCGCCCTGCACGTCGATCACGCCGATCGGCAGCAGGCTCTTGCCGCCGGCCGTCAGCTTCTCGACCGCGCCCGCATCGATCACGACGTGGCCGCGCACCTGCAGATGGTCGGCCATCCATTGCTTGCGTGCCGCCATCCGCGCGGTACGTGCGATCAGTTGCGTGCCGATCGCCTCGCCGGCCGCCAGACGCACGAGCACGTCGGCCTCGCGGCCGCTCGCGATCACGGTATTCGCGCCGCTGTGGGCCGCCCGCTTCGCCGCGAGGATCTTCGTCAGCATCCCGCCGCGACCGAGACTCGAACCGGCCCCGCCCGCCATCGCCTCGAGCTCCGGTGCGCCCGCATTGGCCTCGCCGACGAGCGTCGCGTTCGGGTCCTTGCGCGGATCGGCCGTGAACAGCCCCGACTGGTCGGTGAGGATGATCAGCGCATCGCCTTCGATCAGGTTCGCGACGAGCGCCCCGAGCGTGTCGTTGTCGCCGAACTTGATTTCGTCGGTGACGACCGTGTCGTTCTCGTTGATGATCGGCACGACGCCGAGCCGCAGCAGCGTGAGCAGCGTCGAACGCGCGTTCAGGTAGCGCTCGCGATCCGCCAGATCGGCGTGCGTGAGCAGGATCTGCGCGGTGCGGATGCCGTGCTCGGTGAAGCGGCTCTCGTAGACTTGCGCGAGCCCCATCTGCCCGACCGCGGCGGCGGCCTGCAACTCGTCGATTTCCCGCGGCCGCTTGCTCCAGCCGAGCCGCTGCATGCCTTCGGCAATCGCGCCCGAACTGACGAGCACGACTTCCTTGCCCTGCGCACGCAGCGCAGCGATCTGGGCTGCCCAGCGGCCGATTGCAGCATGATCGAGCCCCTTGCCGTCGTTGGTCACGAGGCTCGAGCCCACTTTCACCACCAATCGCTTCGAATCCGCGATGATCGAACGCATCCTGCACTGTCTCCTGTATCTGATGCCTGCCCGGCCGGGCGCGATTGAACGCCAACGCCGGGCGGCACGCCCGGCGCGTTAGCAAACGTTCAGGCGTCGTCGCCCGGCGTCGCACCGCCCTTCGCCGGCGGCGCATCGCGGAAACGCACGTCGGCTGCGAGATCCTCCGCCTCCGCCGCGCGATGCGCGTCCGAATGTTCGGAGAGGTAGTCGTAGATCGCGTAGCACAGCGCTTCGCAGCCCTGGCCCGTCAGTGCCGAGATCTCGAACACGGGGCCGTCCCAGCCGAAGCGGTCAAGGAAATCCGCGACGCGCGCCTCGCGCTCGTCTTCCGGCACCATGTCCAGCTTGTTGAGCACGAGCCAGCGCGGCTTCTCGTAGAGCGCCTCGTCGTACTTGCGCAGTTCGCCGACGATCGCCGTCGCTTCCGCGACCGGATCGACGCTTTCGTCGAACGGCGCGAGATCGACCAGATGCAGCAGCACGCCGGTACGCTGCAGGTGACGCAGGAATTGATGCCCGAGGCCTGCGCCTTCGGCCGCCCCTTCGATCAGCCCCGGGATATCGGCGATCACGAAGCTCTTGCTCGGGCCGACACGCACCACGCCGAGATTCGGCGCGAGCGTCGTGAACGGGTAGTCGGCGATCTTCGGCTTCGCGTTCGACACCGACGAGATGAAGGTCGACTTGCCCGCGTTCGGCATGCCGAGCAGACCGACGTCGGCAAGCACCTTCAGCTCGAGTTTCAGCATGCGCCGCTCGCCCGGCTTGCCGTCCGTCTTCTGGCGCGGCGCGCGGTTCGTGCTCGACTTGAAATGCAGGTTGCCGAGACCGCCGGCGCCGCCCTGCGCGAGCATTACCTGCTGGTCGTGCTCGGTCAGGTCGGCGATCAGCTCGCCCGTATCCATGTCGCTGATGATCGTGCCGACCGGCATGCGCAGCGTGACATCGTCGCCGCCCTTGCCGTAGCAATCCGAGCCGCGGCCGTTCTCGCCGTTGCGCGCGAGGTGCTTCTTCGCGTAACGGTAGTCGATCAGCGTGTTGATGTTGCGGTCGGCGATCGCGTAAACGCTACCGCCCCGGCCGCCGTCGCCACCGTCCGGCCCGCCGAACGGGACGAATTTCTCGCGGCGCATCGACGCGCTGCCATCGCCTCCGTCGCCGGCGATGACTTCGATTCGTGCTTCGTCAATGAACTTCATTCGTCACTCCGCCCAGTATTTCCGCTATTGTGCCGCGCGCCGGCACGCTTGAACAATCTGCCGTTCGGCCGATCGTACGCCGGTTGCGCGAGGGTCGCCGGCCCGCACTTGCGGGCGGCGACCCAATAAAAAAAGGCCCCGCGAAGACTGCGGGGCCTTTCGGCTACGAAGCCCGTGGGTGCCTGACTTAGGCAGCCGCCGGGACGACGATGACCAGATGCTTCTTGTCCGCGCCCTTCGTCGCGAACTTGACGTGACCGTCGACCAGCGCGAACAGGGTGTGATCCTTGCCCATGCCGACGTTCTCGCCTGCGTGCATGCGCGTACCGCGCTGACGCACGATGATGCCGCCGGCATTGATTGCCTGGCCGCCGTACACTTTCACGCCGAGACGTTTCGACTCGGAGTCGCGGCCGTTCCGGGAAGAGCCGCCTGCCTTTTTGTGTGCCATCTGATTGCTCCTTTACCGAGGCGCTTACGCGTTGATCGCGTCGATGCGCAGCTCAGTGTAGTTCTGGCGGTGGCCGCCGTGCTTTTGGTAGTGCTTCCGGCGACGCATCTTGAAGATGGTGACCTTGGCATGACGACCGTGCGACACAACGGTGGCCTTGACGGAAGCCCCACTGACCAGCGGCGTACCGAACTTAATCGATTCGCCTTCGCCCACTGCGAGAACCTGGTCGAGCGTGATTTCAGCGTCAATGTCAGCCGGTATCTGTTCTACTTTGAGTTTTTCGCCAACGGCAACCTTGTACTGCTTGCCGCCGGTTTTTATGACCGCGTACATTGAGAACCTCACTCTGGATCCAATTTTTCCGCACACCACGCGCGGAAAACACGTGATTATACATGGGGTTAGCACCGAAGTCAAAACCGATCGACGA
>NZ_JACFYV010000469.1:0-483 GCF_016759955.1 Burkholderia sp. KCJ3K979 | reverse complement strand
ATCAACGTGTGATCGACGCGCGCCCGCCGACGCCGCCGCTCATCGCGCGCCCACCCGCCACACCGTCACTTCGTGCAGCGTCTCGCCCGGCTTGAGCGCCGTCGACGGGAAGGCCGGATGATTCGGCGAATCGGGAAAATGCTCGGCTTCCAGCGCGAATGCATCGGTTTGCCGGTAGACCGTGCCGCCCTTGCCCGCGACGCTGCCGTTCAACCCGTTGGCCGTATAGAACTGCAGCCCCGGCTGCGTCGTGTACAGCTCGAGGAAACGCCCCGACGCCGGGTCGTAGGCACGCGCGGCGAACGCCGGCGCCGGCTGGCCGCCCTGGTCGAGCACCCAGTTCTGGTCGTAGCCATGCGCGATCGCGAGCTGCGGATACGCATCGCGCAAATGCGCGCCGATCGGCGTCAGCTGGCGCAGGTCCATCGGCGTGCCCGCAACGCTCGCCAGTTGCCCGGGCGGAATCGACGTATCGTCGGTCGG
>NZ_JACFYV010000468.1:0-515 GCF_016759955.1 Burkholderia sp. KCJ3K979 | reverse complement strand
ATCATCGCCAGATGGATCTGCCGCTCTTCGACGGGCCGGCCGCTGCGCCGTCGGCGCCTGCCGCCCCGCCGGCACCGCCCGAAGCCGCCCCCGCCGCGCCGCTCGATCCGGGCCGGGCGCCCGATCGCTCGCGCGTGCGCACGTTCGCGCTCGACAGCCGCGTGCTCGAATACCGGCTGAAGCGCTCCGCGCGCCGCACGATCGGCTTCACGATCGACGGCAGCGGGTTGTCGATCACCGCGCCGCGCTGGGTCACGCTCGCCGATATCGAAGCGGCGATCGCCGAGAAACAACGCTGGATCTTCGCGAAGCTCGCGGAGTGGAAGACGCGCGCCGAGCAGCGCGCGCTGCCGCAAATCGACTGGCGCGACGGCGCGCAGCTGCCGTATCTCGGCAAGACGGTGACGATCGCGCTCGGCGCGGGCGCCGTCGCGTTCGACGCCGATGCGCTGCGGCTGTCGCTGCCGCTGCCCGCGCAGGCCGACATGCAGCAGATCAAGGATCGCGTGCAGGGC
>NZ_JACFYV010000467.1:0-532 GCF_016759955.1 Burkholderia sp. KCJ3K979 | reverse complement strand
CGGGGGATGACGGTACCGGAAGAATAAGCACCGGCTAACTACGTGCCAGCAGCCGCGGTAATACGTAGGGTGCGAGCGTTAATCGGAATTACTGGGCGTAAAGCGTGCGCAGGCGGTTTGCTAAGACCGATGTGAAATCCCCGGGCTCAACCTGGGAACTGCATTGGTGACTGGCAGGCTAGAGTATGGCAGAGGGGGGTAGAATTCCACGTGTAGCAGTGAAATGCGTAGAGATGTGGAGGAATACCGATGGCGAAGGCAGCCCCCTGGGCCAATACTGACGCTCATGCACGAAAGCGTGGGGAGCAAACAGGATTAGATACCCTGGTAGTCCACGCCCTAAACGATGTCAACTAGTTGTTGGGGATTCATTTCCTTAGTAACGTAGCTAACGCGTGAAGTTGACCGCCTGGGGAGTACGGTCGCAAGATTAAAACTCAAAGGAATTGACGGGGACCCGCACAAGCGGTGGATGATGTGGATTAATTCGATGCAACGCGAAAAACCTTACCTACCCTTGACATGGTCGGAA
>NZ_JACFYV010000466.1:0-552 GCF_016759955.1 Burkholderia sp. KCJ3K979 | reverse complement strand
GGTTGAACGGCCGGATCAGCGACGACATCGCGATCACCGATACGCCGTCGCGTGCCTGCTGGAGCGTGATCGGCAACGCGGGCAGCGTCGGCAGCACCAGCACGTCCGCGTGTTCGAGCGCGGCATCGACCTGCGCGGTGAAGCGTGCGCGCACGGCTTCGGCTTCCTTCAATGCCGCAGGCGCGGTCGTTGCGGCCGCACGCAATCGCGCATCGAGGTCGGCGCCGAGCTTGCCGCTCGCGACCAGATGACCGAACGCGCGCGACGTTTCCGCGTTGATCACGGTGAGCCCCGCCGCGAACGCGGCCGGCATTTCATCGAGCACCACCGTGTGCGAACGCAGCCCCGATGCGCGAACGGCCGCATCGAGCGCGGCGGCGATCGCCGGATCGGCTTCGACGGCGAGTTGCGCAACCGTGCAGCCTGCCGCGGTTGCCGTCGCCCGCGCACGGTCGAAGCCCGGTGCGATCGCGGCCATCACCGCGACGAGCGTGCGGATTTCGCGGGCGAACGGCCCGACGCAATCGAGCGTGGTATCGGCGGGTGCGACAC
>NZ_JACFYV010000465.1:0-558 GCF_016759955.1 Burkholderia sp. KCJ3K979 | reverse complement strand
GCGGCGGCCGCCGCAACGCGAAATCGAGCGCCGTTCGCGCGCCGAGCGAGATGCCGACGAACGCGGCGCGCGACACCTGCAGGCCGTCGAGCACGTCGTCGAGCCACTGCGCATAGGCGTCGCCAGCGAGCGGCGGGCGCGACGGCGCGCTCGGTCCCGCTTCGCCGATCACGTCGATCGCGTAGAGCCGGAAGTGCGTCGCCCAGTCGGTCGCGTGATGTTGCCAGCTTGCCGCCGTCGTCTGTGCGCCGTGGATCAGTACGACCGGTGGCGCGTGTTCGGGGCCGCAGGCGATGACGTGCGTCGCGCCATGACGCGTTTGCACGGTGACGCGCCGATGCCCGGCCGGCCAGTGCGACAGCGCGGCCGCGTAAGCGGCGCGAATCGCGCGGGCATGGCGGGGTGACTTGAAGATTGCGTTCATGTCCCGCTTTGCTGGAGCAGCATGTCGAGTGACGACATCAGCGCGGCCGTGTCGGCCGGTGTCGCGGTCACGATGATCTTGACCATGCTCGAGGCGGGATCGAACGTGACGTCGATTCGCACGGGGTCGACGTA
>NZ_JACFYV010000464.1:0-575 GCF_016759955.1 Burkholderia sp. KCJ3K979 | reverse complement strand
CCCGCCTCGGTTTCGCGTCGCGCATCGTCGACAACCCCGTCGACGGCGGCGGGCCGTTCCTGCTCGCGTCGCGCCACGAAGACGACGCGCTGCCGACCGTGCTGATCTACGGCCACGGCGACGTCGTGCGCGGCTACGACGCGCAGTGGCGCGCGCCGCTGTCGCCGTGGACGCTGACGGCCGACGGCGACCGCTGGTACGGCCGCGGCAGCGCCGACAACAAGGGCCAGCACACGATCAACCTGGCCGCGCTGGCGAGCGTGCTCCACGCACGCGGCGGCCGGCTCGGCTTCAACGCGAAGCTGCTGATCGAGATGGGCGAGGAAACCGGCTCGCCGGGCCTCGACGCGCTGTGCCGCCAGGAGCGCGACGCGCTCGCGGCCGACGTGCTGATCGCGTCCGACGGCCCGCGCATCGCCGCCGCGCGCCCGACGGTATTCCTCGGCTCGCGCGGTGCGGTCAACTTCAAGCTGAGCCTGCGCGCCCGCGACGGCGCGCATCACTCCGGCAACTGGGGCGGATTGCTGCGCAACCCGGCGATCGTGCTCGCGCATGCGCTCGCGAGCCTCGTCGAC
>NZ_JACFYV010000463.1:0-584 GCF_016759955.1 Burkholderia sp. KCJ3K979 | reverse complement strand
CCGGCCTGCCGGCGCGGACATTCGGGGTCAGGCGGGCAGGCGGATCACGCTCGCATCCTTGCGGATCAGCAGCGACGACGCGAGCATCTGCTTGCACTGGTGCGCGAGCACCTTCAGGTCATGCGTGAGCTCGGCGCCGACTGCATCGGATTTTTCCGCGGACACGACCATCGCATCGAGATCGCGCGTGATCTGCTTCGACGCTTCGAGGTGGTCGGCAGGCGGCGGCTCGCCGGCCTCGGCCTTCTCGAGATTGTCGAGCACGGCGGCGAGGCCGCGCTGCAGCGCATCGTCGTGGACGAGGCCGCCGTCGGCCGCGCATGCGCTGCGGATCAGCGGCGCGGCGGCCGTGATCTGCGCGCCGAGCACGTGCGTCTGCACGAGCAGGTCGTTCAGTTCGGGCACGAAGCGCTGGTGCGCCTTCGGCTCGATCATCATCCGCTGGAACGCCTGCCCGAGGTTCGCGAACGCGATGTGCACGTCCTTGCGGGCGAGGCGGTAGCGGTAGTCGTCGTCGAGGCTGGCCGTCGGGGATTCGATCGCGGCGGCGACGCCTGCGACGACGGCGGCCCCGTCGGCGCAGG
>NZ_JACFYV010000462.1:0-587 GCF_016759955.1 Burkholderia sp. KCJ3K979 | reverse complement strand
GGCCGCGCCGGATGCCGGCCCCGCCACGACCGTGTTCGAAGGTGAGATCGACCTGAACGCCTGACCCTGCAACGTCCCTGATAACTGAACGCTCCCGCCACATGAACGATCGCGAAGTCGCCGACTACCTGCTCGCCAACCCCGAATTCTTCGCGCAGCACGCCGAGCTGCTCGCGACGATCCGTCTCGCGAATCCGCACGGCAAGGCCGCGATCTCGCTGCAGGAGCGGCAGATGGAGATGCTGCGCGACAAGAACAAGCATCTCGAGCGCCGGCTCGCCGAGCTCGTGCGCTACGGCCACGAGAACGACAGCCTGTCCGCGAAGTTCAGCCGCTGGACCGCGCGCGTGATCGCGGAACGCGATCCGTACGCGCTGCCGCGCACGATCGCCGACGGCATCGCCGACGTGTTCGACGTGCCGCAGACGGCGCTGCGCGTGTGGGACGTCGCCGACACCTACGCGCAAGCCGACTTCGCGCGCCAGGTCGGCGAGGAAGTGCGCCTGTTCACGAACGGCCTGTCCACGCCGTACTGCGGCGCGAACACCGGCTTCGAAGCCGCCCAGTGGCTCGCGCCCGCGCTCGCC
>NZ_JACFYV010000461.1:0-590 GCF_016759955.1 Burkholderia sp. KCJ3K979 | reverse complement strand
CTCGCACGCGTGTCGCGCTTCGCCAATGCGCTGAAGAAACGCGGCATCGGCAAGGGCGATCGCGTCGTCATCTACATTCCGATGTCGATCGAAGGCATCGTCGCGATGCAGGCCTGCGCGCGCATCGGCGCGACGCACTCGGTCGTGTTCGGCGGCTTCTCCGCGAAATCGCTGAACGAGCGGCTCGTCGACGTCGGCGCGGTCGCGCTGATCACCGCCGACGAGCAGGCGCGCGGCGGCAAGACGCTGCCGCTCAAGAGCATCGCCGACGAGGCGATCGCGCTGGGCGGCTGCGAAGCGGTCAAGAGCGTGATCGTCTATCGCCGCACCGGCGGCAAGATCGACTGGCATGCGGAGCGCGACCTGTGGATGCACGAGTTGGTGGATGGCGAATCCGACCGCTGCGAGCCGACCTGGGTCGGCGCCGAGCATCCGCTGTTCATCCTGTATACGTCGGGCTCGACCGGCAAGCCGAAGGGCGTGCAGCACAGCACGGGCGGCTACCTGCTGTGGGCCGCGCAGACGATGAAGTGGACCTTCGACTGGAAACCCGACGACGTGTTCTGGTGCACGGCCGACATCGGCTGGGT
>NZ_JACFYV010000460.1:0-609 GCF_016759955.1 Burkholderia sp. KCJ3K979 | reverse complement strand
AGAAGCCGAACGCGGAGAAGGAAGACTTCGTGAACTGGACGAAGAGCGTCAAGTACCACGACGGCACCGACTACTTCCGCAACAACGGCGCGGGCGAGATGCTGGCGTTTTCGGCGGCCGACTTCGAGGACTTCCGCGTCGCGCGGCCGGACCTGCCCGCGCAGATGGAGGACGACCTCGAAGGCGTCGTGCGCGTGCTCGCGGAAAACCGTTGGCCGTGGCGCATGCACGCGACCTATGACGAAACCATCAGCCGCGCGCTCGACGTGTTCGAGAAGGTCAACGAGGACATCCCGCTCGACGGGCTGAACTGGTTCTTCGATCACGCGGAAACGATCACCGAGCAATCGATGGACCGGATCGCCGCGCTCGGCGGCGGTATCGCGGTGCAGCACCGGATGGCGTACCAGGGCGAATATTTCGTCGAGCGCTACGGCGCGCAGGCCGCGGAGGCGACGCCGCCCGTCGCGAAGATGCTCGCGAAGGGGCTCAAGGTGTCGGCCGGCACGGACGCGACGCGCGTCGCGTCGTACAACCCGTGGGTGTCGCTTGCATGGCTCGTGACGGGCAAGACGGTCGGCGGCCTGAGGATGTATCCGCAGCGCAACC
>NZ_JACFYV010000045.1:0-40156 GCF_016759955.1 Burkholderia sp. KCJ3K979 | reverse complement strand
GCAGCCCGACGGCGACGCCGCGCCGCGCTGGCAGGCCGGCGCCGACGGGATCGGCTTCTGGCCGGGCGGCGATGCGGAGGGTTTCGATGCGCGCGCATGGATGACCGATGCGGGGCCGGCGCGCGGCGCACGCAACGAAGCGTCGGGCGACGAGCGGCAACCCGATACCATCCCGCTGACCGCCCGCAAGATCACGCTCGGGCAGCGAACCGGCGCGGCAGCGCGCGCCTGCGAGGCCGCCGGCGACGCGGGCGCGGACGGCATCGGCTTCGACGACGGCCGTACCGGCGGCGGCTGCGATCCGGCCGCCACGCACGCTGCACCGGCCGACGACGCAGCGGCGCGCGGCGTCGTCCATGCCGACCGGATGCCGTACGAACTGCATCCGGTCGATCCGTCGCGGCTGCCCGATCTGCCGGCCGCGCAGGCGCCGCCCTTGCTCGAGCAACTGATGGGCGACGACCGCAACATGGTCGGCCTCGGCTGGCACTTCGTCGGGACGACCGGCCGCTCGACGCCCGTGACGACGCGCACCGACGCGCTCGGCCTGAACAGTTTCCAGAACGCGGGTTCGAGCCTGTCGCTCAGCAATACGAACACGCTGGCGTTCACGTTCACGCATTTTGTCTCGGAGCACTGGGCGGCCGAACTGGGCGCCGGCATTCCGCCGGTGCTGACGCTGCGCGGGCACGGCAGCATCGCGCTGCCGCTCGACCGCATCTTTGCTGGCGTCCACGGGCGCTTTCCGCTGATCGATCTCGGCAACACGCAAAGCAACCCGCTCGCGACCACGCGGGCCTGGCTCGGCTCGGTCGTGTTCAAGTACTACCTCGGCGAGCGCGACGACCGTTTCCGTCCGTTCGCGGGCATCGGCGTCAGCTACACGCGTTTCACGAACACGAACCTGAACCCCGTGTTCCAGCGCAAGCTCGCATCGCTCGGCGGGCTGCTCGCGGCCGGCGCGGACATCGGCAGCCTGCAGTCGCTGCTGCTCGATCCGGCGCTGTTCCAGCGGATCTGGGACGCCGGCGGCGATCTGCTGCTGTCGGGGCGGACCAATGTGTCGGCGAAGGTGAAGAGCGTCTGGGAGCCGGTGTTCACCGTTGGCGCGAGCTACCAGATCACGCGCCGGTTCTGGCTCACCGGGATGGTGACCTACATCCCGCTGCGCACCCGGATCACGCTCGACATCAACCAGCCGAACCGCCTGCTGGCGTCGAATACGTTCGATATTTCGGCGAACCCGGTGCTGGCCACCGTGCTGCTGAACTTCCGCTTCTGACGGCGCAGCCGGCCATTTTCATGAATTTGACGCGCGACGCTGGGATAATGGTCGAGTTTGGCTGCGTCAATGATGGAAGGAGGCCCCATGGGCGACAACGATACCCGCACCGAGACCGACAACCGCACCGAGACGCGCTCGATGGAGGAGCGCCAGCGCCGTTTCGAGGAAGATCTCGTCGACGCCTACGACGAAGAGCTCGAGATGGAACTCGACGACCGCCGCTTCGACAATGGTGAGGACGTGCTGTTCTCGCCCGAGCGTCGCGAGGCGCGCAAGGCGTATTTCCGCGAGTTGTTCCGCTTGCAGGGCGAACTCGTGAAGCTGCAGGACTGGGTCGTGAACACCGGGCACCGGCTCGTCGTCCTGTTCGAGGGGCGCGATGCGGCCGGCAAGGGCGGTGCGATCAAGCGCATCACGCAGCGCCTGAACCCGCGCGTGTGCCGGGTGGCCGCGCTGCCGGCGCCGAACAACCGCGAGCGCACGCAATGGTATTTCCAGCGCTATGTCGCGCATCTGCCGGCAGGCGGCGAGATCGTGCTGTTCGACCGCAGCTGGTACAACCGTGCGGGGGTCGAGCGCGTGATGAATTTCTGTACCGACGACGAGTACGAGGAATTTTTCCGGTCGGTGCCCGAGTTCGAGAAGATGCTCGTGCGCAGCGGCATCCAGATCGTCAAGTACTGGTTCTCGATCACCGACCACGAGCAGGAACTGCGCTTCCAGAGCCGGATCGAGGACCCGCTGAAGCAGTGGAAGCTGAGCCCGATGGACCTCGAAAGCCGCCGCCGCTGGGAGGCTTATACGGCCGCGAAGGAAGAGATGCTGCAGCGCACGCATATTCCGGAGGCGCCGTGGTGGGTCGTGCAGGCCGTCGACAAGAAGCGCGCGCGGCTGAACTGCATTCACCATCTGCTCGGCCAGGTGCCGTATCACGAGGTGCCGCGCCCGACGATCGATCTGCCGCAGCGCGAGCATCACGAGGATTACATTCGCCGGCCGGTGCCCGACAACATGATCGTGCCGGACGTGTATTGAGCGGTTCGGGCCGGCTGGATCGGCCACCGAGGCGCGCCGTGCAACGCGGCGCGCGGTCTTCTATCGAGCGAATCCAATCACAGGTCGGGGAAGCCGGAGCGTCCTTGCGTCAGGTCGAACAGTTCGGCTCTTGCCGCGGCTTCGGCGGCTTCGGGCAGCTTGATCACGAGCTTTACCGTCATCCCGTACGCGCTGTCCACCAGCGCGTAACCCGCCTGTTCGATCCAGCGGCGCACGCGTGCCTCTTCCGGGTAGCCGATCTCGATCGCGAGCCGCGTGTGCCGAATGCGCTCGACGCGCTCGGCATCGAGCAGCGCCGACGCGATCGCATCCGTGTACGCGCGCACCAGCCCGCCCGCGCCGAGTTTCACGCCGCCGTAGTAACGCACGACCGCGCCGAGCACGCCGTCGAGGTCGTGATGACGCAGCACTTCGAGGATCGGCCGGCCCGCCGTGCCCGACGGCTCGCCGTCGTCCGACATACCCGACTGGCCGCCCGCCAGCAGCGCCCAGCACACGTGGGTGGCCGCCGGATGCTCGTCGCGCAGGCGCTGCAGCACCTGCATCGCGGCATCGCGGTCCTCGACGGGAACCGCGTACGCGATGAAACGGCTCTTGCGGATTTCGAGTTCGCGGAGGTAGGAGGTGGCGAGCGAATAACTCATGCGTCGCGACGCGGAAAGCGTAGGGAAATCAAGGTGATGATGGCCGGTCGATGCTCGTGGTGTGGGCCCGCGGACCGATGGATGTCGTCTGCATGAGCGCGGGGCGAAGACGGAATTTTACCGTGGCGCAGGTCGAGGGTATCCAGTTTGGCCGGCGACCGCGGTCCGGATGGCGCGCATGGCTTGAATCGGGCACGGTACCTGCGCGCGACATGCGCTGCTTTCGTTCCTGCGCGTGGGTCAAGTCGATTCATCGATGCCGCGCACGGCATCAACGCACGCCGACCGACGACCGCAGCGCCGCGCCCAGCGTGCGCAGCGCCTGCCGGGCGTGCGCATCGGTCAGGTTCGAGTAGAGCACCACGTCGCGCGCCGGCAACGGCGGCAGCCCGTAGCGCATCCCCACGTCGACGGTGCCGGCGGGCGCCACGCGATGCCCGAGCGCCGCGACGGCCAGCCCCGCGGATACCGCCGCGCCGATCGTCGCCACGCCGCCGCCGACGAAGACTTCCATCCACGCGACACCGGCTTCGTCCAGCGCGTCGACCGCCATGCGGCGCACGCTGCACGGTTCGGCCTGCGTGGCGAGCCGCAGCGGTTGCGGCGGATGGTATTCGAAATCGGCCGCCGCCATCCAGCCGAACGACTCCGACAGAATGGTTTCGCCGTCGAGCCGCCGGCTGTCGTGCTGCAACGCGACGGCCGCATCGAGCCGGCCGCGATCGAACGCATCGAGCACGTCGCGTGACGCGGCGACGCGGATCTCCAGCACCAGCGCCGGCTCCGCTTCGCTCATCCGCCGCAGCAGCATCGGCAGATCGGCGCCGACGACATGGTGGCTGACGCCGATCACGAGCCGTCGCAGGGTCGTGCCGAAGGCGCCGAGCGCACCATGGTGAGCGGCCACCAGTTCGCGCGCCGGCTCCAGGAACGCGGTGCCGTCGGCCGACAGGCGAACCTGCCGCGGCGTGCGTTCCAGCAGGCGGCGACCGAGCCCGTCTTCCAGCCGCTTGATCTTCAGGCTCACCGCGGACTGCGTCGTGTCCAGCGCTTCCGCGGCCCGCGTGAAGCTCTTGAGGTCGGCGGTCAGCACGAAGGCCTGCACGGCTTCGATGTCGAGCGTTTTCATCGCACCCTCGTTCATTTCAGAATCGAATCATTGAAATATTCTGCCATCGTATTTTCAAATGATTCAAGGTCTTCTACGCTGCGTTCATGCCGTCCGGAATGCCGTCCGTTTCTTTCGCCAGGAGTCGATCATGCTGACCGCGTACTACGTGCACCGCCTGCCGGCGGACTACGACCTCGACGTCATCCGTAATCGCGTGCGCGAGCGTGGCCGGCTGTGGGACGACACGCCCGACCTGCTGTTCAAGGGATTCCTGCTGCGCGAGGCCGGCTGCCACGGCGCAACGGAAAACGGCTATGCGTCGTTCTACCTGTGGCGCAACGAACAGGCGTTCGCGCGGTTCGTGACGGACGGCCGCTATCAGGTCGTGACGGACAGCTTCGGCCGCGCGCCGATCGACACGCAAGTTGCGCTCGACGCGCGCAAGGGCAGTGCGTCGACGGGACGTTTCGCGCGTCTTGAAACGATCGAGATTCCGGCGGACGCCGATCTCGATGCGGCACTGGCGCGGGAGATCGCACGCAATCGCGAAGCGGCGGCTCGGCAGGGCGTGGTCGCGGCGGCCGTCACTCTCGATCCGCTGCGTTGGCGGTTGACGCGTGCGCTCGTGACGGAACATGAACCGGACGACGGCGGCGCGGGCACCGTGTACCAGGTCCTGCATCTGGCGAGGCCGTTGCTCGACACGCTGGACGCGGGTCGCGCGTGATGGCCGGCATCGCATCGCGATTGCCGGCCGGCGTGGTGATTGCCGCGCATCTGGCGGGTGTGGCGGCGGGCATCGTCACGATCGCGGCGCTCGTGACGGTGCTGGCGCTGCTGTTCAGGTAACGCGCTTCAGCACAGTGGTGGTGGGCACGGGGGCGCCGCGCATGCGATGCGCGGCGCCCCGGTCGCTTCATCGCCGCTCGCTCAATGGCCTTGCAAGCGGATATCGCGCGACGACGCGCCGACGTACACGGTCCCGCCCGAGACGACCCGCCAGCCGTTGCGCGACGTATCCCAGACGCTCTGCATCCGTGGCGACACGGTCACGCGCACCCGCCGTGCCTCGCCCGGATTCAGCCGGATCTTTTCCCAGCCGACCAGCCGCTTCGGCGGCTCGTCCTTGTACGGCACGCCGAGATAGACCTGCGGCGTTTCCGCGCCGGCCACGCGCCCGTCGTTGCGTACGGTGAACGCGACGCTCAGCGAGCCGTCCCATTGCTTCGACACCGACAGACCCGAATACGCGAAGTGCGTATACGACAGGCCGTAGCCGAACTCGAACATCGGCTTGATGTTGCGCGCGTCATACCAGCGGTAGCCCATGTTCAGCTTTTCTGCGTACACCGGGTCGGTGTCGAACGCGCCGTTTTGCCCCCACGTCGGCGAGTCCTGATCGCGCGCCGGGAAAGTCACGGGCAGCTTGCCCGACGGATTGACCGCACCGAACAGCACGTTCGCGATCGCCTTGCCGCCGGCTTCGCCCGGATACCACGCCTCGACGATGGCCGGCACGTTGTCCTTCCACGGCATCAGCACCGGATTGCCGCTCTGGACGACCACGACCGTATGCGGATTCGCGCGCGCGACGGCCTCGACGAGCGCATCCTGGTTCGACGGGTTCGCGAGGCTCAGGCTCTGCAGATCGCCGAAATCCTCGCCGGCCGGCTGCGCGACCACGACGATCGCGACGTCCGAGCGGCCCGCGAGCGCCGCGGCCTGGTCGATCTCCTGCTGCGTGTACGCGCGGAACGGCGACTGCTGGTCGCTGTTGCCCGCATACGTGACCTGCGCGGCCGGCGCCAGCGCGCGGATCGCCGCGACGATCGGCACGTCGACCTTGAGCCACGGATTGCGCCACCAGCTGCAGCCGGTCGACGATCCGAACGTCAGGCCGCCGCAGCCGGCGAACGAACCGGATACGGGGTCGCGCGTGTTGCCCGAGCCGCCGCCGGACAGCACGGCTGCATCCGCATGGCCGCCGATCACGGCGATCCGCGACAGTGCCGACGCGACCAGCGGCAACTGGTTGCCGTCGTTCTTCAGCAGAACGATCGATTGCTCGGAAGCCGCTTGCGCGAACCGGTTCCCGGCCGCGAAATCGATCGTGCCGCCGCCTTGGGCCGGATCGTCCATCACGCCCACGCGGATCATCACGGCGAGCTTGCGGCGCACCATGTCGTCGAGGCGCGCGGTCGACACCGAGCCGTTCGCGATCGCCTGCTTGACGGCCGCCGGCGTCAGGTACACGCTCGGCCCGACGTCTTCTTCCTCGTCGAGCCCGGCATTGATCGCGGCGGCGGTGCTGTGCGTGGCGCCCCAGTCGGACTGCACCTGGCCCTGGAAGCCCCATTCGTTTTTCAACACGTCGTTCAGCAGATGAGGGTTCTCGCATGCATAGGTGCCGTTCAGGCGGTTGTAGCTGCACATCACGCTACCGGGCCGCCCGCGTTTCGCGGCGATCTCGAACGGCAGCAGATACAGCTCGCGCAGCGTGCGTTCGTCGATCTGCGTATTGCCGCCCATCCGGCCGTGCTCCTGCTCGTTGCCCGCGTAGTGCTTGATCGTGGCGATGACTTTCTGCCGCTGCGTGGCGAGCGTGCGTTCGGCGAGCAGGTCGCCGGCGAGCAGCGGATCCTCGCCGAGATACTCGAACAGGCGGCCGCCGCGCGGCTCGCGTGCGAGGTTGGTGCCGCCGGCGAGGCCCATCCCGAATCCTTGCGCGCGCAACTGGATCGCGACCTGCTTGCCGTAGTCGTACGAAAGCCGCCGATCCCAGCTCGCGGCGACCGCGATCGTGGCCGGGAACGTCGTGCTGGCCTGCGACGTGCTGCCGGAGCCGGTCGCCGAATCGACCATGTTGAGATCGGGAATGCCGAGCCGCGGCACGCCCTGGATGTAGCCGGCGCCGCCGCCCGGCACCTTGGACATTTCGTATTGCGAATGAATGAATTGAAGCTTCTCGTCGAGCGTCATCTTGCGCACGAGCAGGTCGGCGCGCCGTTGCGCGGCGGCCGATGCGAACGCGTCGGTCGCGTCGCCCTGCGCATTGAAATCGGCGTCGCCGGCGTAGGCAGTGGTGCAGAGGGTCGCTGCCAGCACGACGGCCGGCCAGAGTTTGTCCCGCATGTTGCTCTCCTGATCGTATTGCCGGTTGTTCGAATGATGTCTGGAGCTGCGCACGTCCGGTGGATTCGCACCGGACGGATTCGGCTGGCGGTGCAGGGTGGTTGCGCGTCGGCATGCCAGGCCAGGCGGGGAATCGTTACGGCCGGTTGGGCTCGACCAGTCAATGCGGGCGGCGACGCAGCCCGTCCCGCACTGTCGAATCGGGTGTAGCGATTCTCTGCTGCGACCAATGGTATGAATGTAGTTTGACTACAGCATCGGTGTTTCTACCGATCCGTGTGATCTTTATTTCGTAGTCGCGCTGGGTGGGGTGGAAAGGCGGTCATCGTTCCCGACGAGGCGTGTTTGGTCGGGTAAGAAGTACCTGGGTGCAAGCGGTTTTGCATGGGAATGCGTCGGGCGGAGACCGGCTCGTTGCGTGCGCATCGAATGCGGGGAGGGCGCATCGGGCGAATCCGCTCCCCGCGTGCGGAAAGTGCGATTACTTCGTGACGAGTGCGCCCGTCAACCCCGCGCTGATCGCCGGCAGCAGCAGGTTCAGCACGCGGCTTGCGCGGACGAGCCCGGTGTTGTCGACATACACGACGTCCTTCGACGCGAGCGGGAACTGGTTCGCGAGCAGCATCGATACCGGCGACTGCATGTCGAGATGATAGATGACGGGCGCGCTATCGGCGGCCTTGCGCAGCACGAACACCTGTTTCGCATTCGACGTCTGCTGGTTGAGCTGGCCGGCCTGCGTGAGCGCTTCGCTGAGCGTGAGCGAGCCGTCGCGCAGCGGTGCGACGGCTTGCGGCCTGACCACTTCGCCCATCACGTACACGGGATTGTCGTCGCGCGCGCTCACATGCAGCATGTCGCCGGGTCTCAGCATGATGTCCGCCGGGTTTTTCCCCGTCTTCATCATCTGCGCGACGTTCAGCGGGTAGATCGTGCCGTTGCGGGTGATCGTGACGCGGCTCTGGTCCGCCGTCGGCGCAAAGCCGCCCGCGCGGCTGACGGCTTCGATCAGCGTCATCGGGATGTCGTTGATCGGCTGTGCGCCCGGATTGCGGACCTCGCCGTCGATATAGACCTGCGTGGCGCGAAACGACGCGACGCGAACCGTGACCTGCGGCTTGACGAACACCTTGGCGAGCTCGGCCCTGACCTCGTGCTGGAGCTGCGCGACGGTCTTTCCGACCGCATGGATCGGATGCGGCACATACGGAAACTGCACGTTGCCGTTGCTGTCGACGACGAAGCCGGGCGCGGCGTCCGCGGCCTTCGTGTTCTGCACCGGCTGCCCGGCGGCCGTCGCGAATTCCGGGTGATCCCACACCGTGATCTGCAGCACGTCGCCGGCACCAATCCGGTACATGTCGGACTTCGCGAACAGGTTCGGCGGAATGGACGTACCGGGTGCGCGTTTCTGCTCGGCCCGGATCTGTTCGATCTGCGTCAGGTCGATCTGCTTGACCGGAACCTGCATGTCGCTGGTGACGTCGCCATTGTCGGCGGTCGTGACCGGCAACGCGGTCGAACTCATGTGCTGCCCTGGCACCGTGCATGCGGACAACGTCGCGATGGTCGCGAACGAGAATGCCATGGCCATGCGGCGCATGGCTGTGCGAGGGTGGCCCGGCGCCACGGAATCCAGCGGTTGAGCAATTTTCATTTTTTTATCCAGCATCGTTGAATCGATTGATACGTTATCCGGATCGAATCGAAAGCGCTTGTCGCACCCTCGATTCGTTCTGCACATCGTGACGACGCTCGCGGGCGGCGTTCAGGCGCACGGCAATCCGCGCGTCGTTCGCGGCGACGCTGCTTCCGGCATCGATTGTCAAACATTGCCAATGACGGAAGGAAGTCGTCATGCGGGGGCGGGGACGTGACGGCGATTTCGATGCCGGTTCGCACGTCGCCGTGCCGGTCGCGAACAGAGCGTAACGCAGGTTGGACGCTTCGATTGAGCGCTGGCGGCTTAATGTAAGCCATCGCACGCAGCGTGCCGGACATCTATCGCATAGTGGCGCCAACGAACATGGTCGTGCATTCCCGGCCGAATGTGCGGGAGCGCGAACGGCATCGTGCCGACGGCCGACTCACTGTCTGCGAGAGATTTCATGACACGCTTCATTGCCCGTTCGAGGGCGCCTTTGCGGTTGGGTCTGGGCGGCGGCGGAACCGACGTGCCGCCTTATTCGGACCGGTTCGGCGGTCTGGCGCTCAATGTGACGATCGAGAAATTTGCGTATGCGTCGATCGCGCCGCGCGACGACGCGAAGATCGAACTGGTGGCGGCGGATACGGATACGCGCTGGATCGGCCCGGTGTCGCCGGTGCTCGAAGTGCAGAACGGGCTCGGGCTGCATGTCGGCGTCTACAACCGGATCGTGCGGGATTTTCATGGCGGTCATCCGCTGGCCGTCACGATCACGACGTGTTCCGAGGCGCCGCCGGGGTCCGGGCTCGGCTCGTCGTCGACGATCGTCGTCGCGCTGGTCAGGGCGTTCTGCGAACTGCTGTCGTTGCCGCTCGGCGAATACGACATCGCGCATCTCGCGCACGACATCGAGCGAGAGGATCTCGGGCTTGCCGGCGGCAAGCAGGATCAATACGCGGCGACGTTCGGCGGGTTGAACTTCATGGAGTTTTATGGCGATCGCGTGATCGTCAATCCGCTGCGGATCAAGCAGGAAATCAAGGCCGAGATGGAGGCGTCGCTCGTGCTGTATTACACCGGCGTATCGCGCGAGTCGGCCAACATCATCAAGGAACAGAGCAGCAACGTGACGGAAGGCGTCGTCGATTCGCTCGCTGCGTTGCACGAAGTCAAGGACGAAGCCGTACGCATGAAAGAGGCCGTGCTGCGCGCCGATTTCGATGCGTTCGCCGCGTCGATGCGCGACGCGTGGGAATCGAAGAAACGGATGGCGAAGAACATCTCGAACTCGATGATCGACGACCTGTACCGGGTCGCGGTCCGGGCCGGTGCGAAGGCCGGCAAGGTGTCCGGTGCGGGCGGTGGCGGTTTCATGATGTTCTTCGTGGACCCGGTCGACCGGTCGACCGTGATGCGCGCGCTGGACGCATACAACGGAATCAACGGCCAGGTGCTCAACTGTACGTTCACCGACATCGGTGCGCAGTCGTGGAGAAAGAATCAATGACGATCGGGGCAGAGAGCGAAATTCGCCAGACGCTCGCGGTGCTGACGGCGCTCGTATCCGACCGTGAGCAACTGGCGCGGGTCGAGCAGGTGGCCGAACGCGTGACGGAAGCGCTGCGGACGGGCAACAAGGTCCTGCTCGCGGGCAACGGCGGCAGCGCGGCGGACGCGCAGCATATCGCCGGCGAATTCGTCAGCCGTTTCAACTTCGACCGACCCGGGCTCGCGGCGTTTGCGCTGACCGTGGACAGCTCGGTGATGACCGCGATCGGCAACGACTACGGTTACGAGAAGCTGTTCGAGCGCCAGATTCAGGCGACCGGACGCCCCGGCGACATCTTCTGGGCGTACTCGACGTCGGGGCGGTCGCCGAACATTCTCCGCGCGCTGGAAGTGGCGCGGACAGCCGGCATGTTTTCCGTCGGCTTCACCGGCAACGGACCCGGCGCCGCCGAGATGCGCAGGCGTGCCGACATCTGCATCGAGATTCCGTCCGCGTCGACGCCGAAGATCCAGGAGGGGCACCTCGTGTGCGGCCACATCATTTGCGGCATCGTCGAAGAGCGGATCTTTGCATGAGCGCGATGCTGCCCTGCCTGATCCTTGCCGGCGGACTCGGCACGCGGCTGCGCCCGGTGCTGGGCGACGCGCTGCCGAAGGCGCTCGCGTTGATCGACGGCGAGCCGTTCCTGGCCTGGATGCTGCGCGGGCTCCAGCAGCAGGGCGTGACGGAGGTCGTGCTGTCGCTCGGTTACGGCAGCGACCCGATCAAGTCGTTCGTGACGTCGCGCGACTTCGGCATCGCGGTTTCCGTGATCGAGGAAGACGAGCCGCTCGGCACCGGCGGCGCGATCGTTCATGCGCTGAATGCTCACGGTGCGCGCGACATGATCGTGATGAACGGCGATACGTTGTCGAATCTGGATCTGCGCGCGTTGGCGGCATTCCATCACGCAATGCGCCCCGATCTTGTCGTGGCGGCGACGCGCGTCGACGATGCGTCGCGCTACGGTACGCTCGAATTCGATGCGACGTCGCGCCGGCTGTCGGCATTCCGCGAGAAGCGGCCGGCGCCGGGCTACATCAATGCAGGTACGTATGTCGTCAACGCGCGCAAGCTGCTCGGCTTCGCGCTGCCGGTGAAATTCTCGTTCGAGCAGGATTTCCTGGCCGAACGGGTCGACGCGCTCGACATCCGCGTATTCCCCGAGGTCACGGCGTTCATCGACATCGGCGTGCCGGCGGACTACCGGCGCGCGCAGACGGTGATTCCGTTGATGCTGGAGACCGGGACCAGTGAAGCCTAAAGCCCTGTTCCTGGATCGCGACGGCGTGATCAACGTCGACTACGGCTACGTGCACCGCCAGCAAGACTGCGTGTTCGTCGACGGCATCTTCGATCTCGTGCGGCTGGCCAATGCGACCGGGTATCAGGTGGTCGTCGTGACGAATCAGGCCGGGATCGGCCGCGGATATTTTTCGGAGTCGCAATTCGTCGCATTCATGGACTGGATGCGACGCAGGTTCGACGAGCGTGGCGCGAGAATCGACCGCGTCTATTTTTGCCCGCATCACCCGGTGGCCGGAATGGGCCGCTACCGGCAAGCATGCGCCTGCCGGAAGCCGCAGCCCGGCATGCTGCACGACGCGCGGCGCGATCTGGACCTCGACCTGTCCGCGTCGATCCTGGTCGGCGACAAGCCGTCCGATCTCGACGCCGGTGCGCGCGCGGGTGTCGGGCGTCGGTTCCTGTTCGTGGGCGACCGGCCCGGACATGCGCAAGCCGATCCGGCGGCCGAGGTTGTCGCGCGGCTGTCGGACGTCGGCGCGGCGCTGCAACGCACGGGAATCGCCGCGGCGGGCGTGTAGCGGGCGGCAGTATCGACGACGGCACGCCGGAATGAAACCAACGAGGACTCGACGACGGCTGGCCGGCCGTTGCGCCGGTCGGGAAGCGCGGGGCATCCAGGTTCCCGACGCAACGCGCTCCCGGGCGGCACTGAAGGGTTTCCAGCCGGATTTTCAAAGACATGAACGTGAATCACAACACGCGTAAAGCGGCGAAGCCAGCCGGATCTTCCATTCTGGAGTTCAGCATGAAGATGGACCGACCTGCATTGACCGGGCATCAGAACGAACCGAAACAGGCTGCCGGACATGCGACGCGGTTGTCGCCGATCGATTTGCTGGAGAACGTGCTCGACAACGGGCGCCTGTTTGCGGCCGTATTCGCGGCGTGCCTGCTGCTGGCGATCGTCTATGCGATGGCGGCCACGCCCGTGTATTCGGCCGATACGCTGATCCAGATCGAGGAGAACAAGGCCAGCGCGCTGGGATCGCTGTCGTCGATCTCCAAGGCGCTCGATATCCAGAATTCGGCGGTGGTCGGCGAAATCGACATCGTCCGTTCGCGCTCGGTCGTCATGGAAGCGATGAACGCGACGGCCGCCCAGGCGGAGGTGTCGGTCGAGAACCGGTTTCCGATCGTCGGCGGGTTGATCGGGTCGTTCCTGCCGAAGGATGCGAACGGCCTCGTCGACGCGCCGTTCGGGATGTCGTCGTGGGCATGGGGCGGCGAGCGTCTGGAGTTCAGTGCGTTCGAGGTGCCGGCCGCGCAGGTCGGCAAGGCGCTGACGTTCGATTATCTCGACGGCAATCGATTCCAGCTGACGGACCGCAGCGGCCAGGTGCTGCTGAGCGGGGTGGTCGGCGTGCCGAGCGCGAGCAATGGCTATCGCGTGGACGTGGCACGGATCGTCGCGCACCCGGGCGCGGAATTCCGGGTGCGACGCGTCGCCACCGACGTGCGTCTCGAAGCAATCCTGAAGAAACTCGGCGTGACCGAGACGAAGCGTCAGTCGGGCATCATGCAATTGAGCTTCGAGGATGCCGATCCCGTTTTTGCCGCGCGCATGCTCAATGCGATCGCCGCGGCCTACCTGAACTTCAACGCGAGACGCCGCGCCGACGATGCCGAGCGCACCCTCACGTTCCTCAACGCGCAGATGCCGATCGTCAAGGCCAGGCTGCAACAGGCCGAGCAGGCGCTGAACGCGTTCCGCAATCAGCAGGGTTCGATCGACGCGCAGGGCGATATCCGGCTGTTGGTCGAGCAACTGGCGTTCGTCGACAAGTCGCGGCTCGAAACGCGGCTCGAGTATCAGGATCTGCTGTCGAAATACGTGCCGGGGCAACCGCAGGTCGTTGCGGCGGCCAACAAGCTGAAGGAACTCGACAAGCAGGCCGCCGTGTTGAAGGACAAGGCTGCGCGCCTGCCGTCGCAGCAGCAGACGTACTTGCGTCTCGCGCGTGACGTCGAGGTCAACAACCAGCTCTATGTCGGCTTGCTGAACAATGCGCAGCAGTTGCAGATCGCGGAAGCCGGCACGGTCGGCAACGCATCGGTCGTCGACAAGGCGGTCGTCAGCGACAAGCCGATCCGGCCGAAACGCCTGATGGCGATCCTGGCGGGCGCGGTGATCGGGCTGATGCTCGGGTTTCTCGCGGCGCAGGGCCGTGCACTGCTGGCCGGCCGCATTCGCGATCCGCATGAGCTGGAAGCGGCGCTCGGTATCCCGATGCTCGGCATTCTGCCGAATTCGCGCCGCCAGGCCGACGCGGATGCGCACGGAACGCCGGCGTTCTTCGCGACGCAGGCGCCGGCCGACGAGCCGCTCGCTGACGCGATGGACAGCCTGGCGCTGACGTTGCGGCACCGGCTGGCGGCCTATGGCGGCGACGCGAAGGTCGTGCTGGTGTCGTCCGCGGCGCCCGCGCAAGGCAAGTCGATGATTGCCGCCAATCTCGCGTACCTGTTCGCCGAGAGGGGGCTCAAGACGGTGATCGTGGATGCCAACCTGCGTGCGCCGGCGTTGCATCGCTATTTGCCGGTCACCGCGACGCAGGGGCTGTCCGACGTACTCAAGGGCACGCTGCCGGCCGACCAGGCGATTACCCGCGTGGCCGGGCAGCTCGATGCACTGCCCGCCGGAACCCAGCGCACGTCGGTGCGCAACCGGTTCGACATCGCGCGTCTCGACAAGCTGGTCGTGTCGCTGCGCAGCGGCTACGACATGGTCATCGTGGATGCGCCGGCCGCGCTGCCGGTGGCCGACATCGAGGCCTTGTCGCGGGTGGCCGACATGACGCTGCTGGTGGTGCGCCAGGGTTCGGCGAACTCGGCCGGCATGACGGACGCGCTCGACAACCTCGGCAAGATCGGGGTGCGCATCGACGGGCTGGTGTTCAACGGTTTCGAGCCGTCGCCGTTGCGCGGCGTTCGCCGGATGGGCGCCGGCTTCGCCGCGGCGCGCGCGTGATCGCACGGGGAACGCGATGCAACCGGGCGAGGAGCGCAACGCATGAGTGATTCGATGGCAGGCAATGACGGGCTGCGGCGCGAAGCGCCCGCGGTGCGGGTCGTGTGGTTTCTCGGGCCGCGGCCGGTGAGCTGGAACGGCGTCATGCGATACAGCCTCAAATGTATCGACTTCATCCCGGCATTGGCAGGATTCGACGTGGAGCCGGTCGACATTCCGGCCGAACCGCGTTCGTTGAGGCGCTACTGGACACAATTCGTGCTGTATCCGCTGCGTGCGATCGCGGCGGCGCGCGCGGGGCACTTCGTGATGCTGTACCAGGAGGACCTGGCCTTCATGATTCCGCTGATTCGCTGGGCGGGCGGCCGCGTCGGCATCGTGCTGCATCACGTGCAGCGTCCGGGGCAGGTGCGCGGCGTCGTCGAGCAGTTGAAGAATGCGTACATGCGGCTGACGCAATCGCTGATTGCGACCGCGGACGTGGTGCTCGCGCCGTCCGACGTGACCGCGCAGGAAGCGCTGGCCGATCTGCGCATTCGTGCCGACCGGATCCAGGTCGTGCCCAATGCATTCGACGACCGCTATGCGCCGATCGACGCCGAGGTGCGTGCACGGGCGCGCGCGATGCTGCTCGCGCGCTTCGGCATCGACACCGGTGAAGCGTGGGTCGTGCTGAACGTCGGCTCGGACGAAACGCGCAAGAACAATGCGACGCTGTTTCGCGCGCTCGCGTCGCTCGGACGCAAGGACGTGATGATGCTGCGGGTAGGGAGCGCGCAAAACCAGGCGAACCGCGAGGAATGCCGCGGCATCGCCGCCCAGGCGGGCATTTCCGCTCATTTCGTCGAGAACGTCGGCGACGAGGATCTCGGCTACTTTTTCCAGGCATCGGATCTGTACGTATCGCCGACGTTGCACGAAGGATTCGGTCGCACCGTAATCGAAGCGCAGTTCGTCGGCGTGCCGGTGGTCGCGACCGATTTGCCGGTGTACCGCTATACGATGGGCGACTCGTTCGTGGCCGTCGCCAATGCGATGGATGCCGCCGAATGGGGTCGACAGATCGAACGCGTCGCCGGCGACCCGTCGCTGCGCGCTGCGCTGGTGAGCGCCGGGCGGGCGAACGCACGGCGCTTTTCGTCCGGCGCGGTCAGCGCTCAACTGCACGATGCGCTGGAGCGAGCCGTGCACGACCGGCCGCGCGCCGGCCGGGCACCAGCGTGAAAGAGGCGCCGATGCGAACGATTCGGGCCGACGGCCGGACCGTGGCGCTCACGGGTATGGCCGTGTCGACGCTGCTCGTGCTTGCGTTGAGCGTCAATGCGATGCTGCCGGCGCTCGGCGAGATGGAGCCGAGCGCGACCTGCACATTGCTGGTGGCGGTCGCGGGGTTGATCGCGCTGATCGTCGCACGTCCGGTATTCGCCGTGTCGATCCTGTACACGCTCGTGATCGGCCTGACCGCATTCGTAGCCGGCGTGGGGATCGAATCCGGCGGTTTCCTGCGGGAAACGGACATCTTCGGTGTCGCGAACGGTGCGTTCAGCCGGCTGCTGTCGTTCTATGTCATTTTCGTCGCGTGCGCACTGTTCACGTTCGACCGGCTTCTGAACGCGCGCGCCGTCCACTCGCCGATCCGTGCGCGGATGACGCTTCAGCCGGTCAGCGTGGCGCTCGGGCTGGGGCTGGTCGGCGCGATCCTCGCGACGGGCGTGCTGGCCGGCCTGACCGGCGGCTTCGCGGTGCTGAGCGGCGTGAACCGCTACGCGCTGCGCAACGACGCGTCGAACAGCACGCTGTTCAACCTGTTCCTGAACAACCAGACGTTCGTCGCGGTGCTGCTCGGCACCTTCTGCACGAGTTCGAACCGGGTCTTGCGCTGGACGTCCGTGTGCCTGATCGCCGTCGATCTGGTGCTCGAGGCGTTGCATGGCGAACAGTTCATGGCCGTGCTGCACGTTTGCCTGACGATCCTGATCCCGTTCATCGCGATCCACGCGATGAACGGCAAGCCGGTCATGCGTTACCTGGGAATCGGCTCGGTCATCGCGCTCGTGATCGGCAGCGTGTCGGTGTTCTACGCATACCGGGGGCAAGGGCTCGACATCGCGGAAACGGTGGTGTCGCGGTTTCTCGAGCAGGGGCAGGCGTGGTACGTGGTGGACGGCGACGCACACCTGTTCGGCGCGCCGACGTTCGGTGGCATGGCGGCATTCGGCCGCTTCATCGATTCGCTGGGCTCGTTCACCGAGCCGACGTTCTTCAGCGACGCGCCGGTGAGCGGGTTGCGCGACCTGATGCTGTCGTACGGCACGCCCGAGATCCTGAAGGCCTACGTGTTCGACGACGTGACGTTCACGATGGGCAACATGGCAGTGCCGGTCTACTGGTTCGGCTATGCGGGCGGCGCGCTCTTCATTGCGCTGACGGGCGCGATCTACGGCGTGGCGAGCGCGATGCTGATCCTGGTCGCGATGCGCGGCGGGATCGTGATGCTGTGGCTCGCCACGAAGATCTTTGCCTACGCGACCTATGCGATGCAGCAGGGTGATTACTGGACGCTGTTCGGTGCGCGCACGCTGTTCTACCTGGCGATCGCGCTGATCTGGTGGCATTGCATCGACGCGCGGCGCATGCACGCCGATGCGATGCGGACGGGGACATCTTGAACGCGTTCATCAGGCTCCTGTTTTCGTCGTTCGCGGGCGTGGTGTGCGAAAAGATCATCGGGGCGCTCGCGGCGATCGCAAGCAATCACCTGTTCGCGAACATCTACGGCGCGCGGCTGTTCGGCGAGCTGCAGTTCGCGTTGTCGCTGGCCTACGTGATCGGCAGCGTCGCGCTGATTTTCGGCGCACAGGTGATCCAGCCGATCCTCGGCAAGCACCCGCGTCTGCGGCACATGGTCGTCTACCGCGCATTCCGCCTGCGGCTCACGCTCACGCTGGCCGTCATGCTGCTGTTCATGGGGATCGTGGTGATCGTCATGCGGCCGTCGAGCGTATCCGAGCTCACGTTGATCGCGGCCTTCGCGTTGATCGTGGAGCCGATCGCGCTCGGTTCGCTGATGGCCTATGCCGAATCGAAACCATGGGTGATCACGCGGGCGAGGGCGTACGCCAGCTGTGTGCGCGTGCTATGGCTGTACATCGCGGCACACGCGTCGCTGGGCGTGATCGTCGCCGCGTTCGCGTGGCCGCTCGAAGCCTGCGTGGCGGCCGCGGCACCGTTCAGCCGCTATCGGGAACTGGCGTTGAAGTCGCCGAAATCGTTTCGCGGCAGCGCGGCCGTCACGAAAGCGCTGGTCGTGCGCGGGCTGCGGATCTGGCCGGCCATCGCGGCCAGCGTGCTGGTACTGCGCATGGACCGGCTGCTGCTCGGCGTGCTGGTGTCCAAGGCCGATCTCGGCATCTATGCGTCGGCGGCGTCGCTGGTCGAACAATGGAATTCGGTCGGCACGACGCTGGCGCTGGCATTGGCGCCGAGCATGGTCTTTTCGGCGCGGACCGAGCCGCTCGTGCGCGCCAAGGCGTTGAAGCTCGGCCTGTATCTCGGCCTCGTCGGCTGTATCGCGTGGGTCGGCAGCTACTTCGTCGGCCGCAAGGTGTTCCTGATGATCTACGGGCCCGCGTTCGTGCAGGGCGTGCCGATCATGATCTACGCGACCGGCTGCGCGATCGCCACGTTCGTCGATGCGGGGCTGAGCACGTGGCTCCTGGCCGTGCGCCGCTACCGGCTCATCATGATCAAGCAGGTGCTGATCGTCGCGGCGATCGTCGCCGCGCCGTTCGTCATGCCGCGCGCGCTGGTGATGTATGCGCCGTCGACGGGCATTGCGGTATCGCTCGTCGTGTTCTGGTGCGTGGTGCTCGGCAATCTCGCGTTCAACCGGGAGCGGCCATGAGCGGGTGCGCGGGCGGTCGTTCGCCGTGCCGGCAACGGGCCGCACGCGTGCGCCGGCATGCGCCGACGGGGCAAGGAATCGGGAAGGTTTCGAATCGTTGGGGAGGTTGCTCGTGAAAAACCGGGTGCTGATGGTGATGACGCGGGACATTCCGCAGGACGTATCGAACGGGCGGGAGCGCACGCTGAGCTTCATCCGGAAGGCGATCGGCGACCACATGGACGTGACCGAATTCAAGATCCGGTCGGTGTTCGAGGACGGCGGCTGGCGCGCGAAGATCGGGGCCGCGGTGCGGGTCGGATGGAGCGTGTTGCGCGGCGCGCCGTGTGCGCTTCAGGTGGCGATGTTCTCGCATCCGCGCAAGCGCACGGCGCTGCTGCGCGCCGTCGAGACGATCAAGCCGGACGTGATCTATTTCGACGGCATCCGGCTCGTCGATTACGCGATCCTGGTGCGGCGCAGCGTGCCGGGCTGCCGGATCGTCGTGGATTTCGACGACCTCATGTCGCGCCGCGCGAACATCCTGCGCGAACAGGATTTTCCGTTGTCGGCCGGGTATCTGGAGAAGTCGATTCCGGGGCCGTTCGTCAGGCTCGCCAACGCGAGGCTGGTCCGCAACGCATTCCTCGGCTATGAAGCGTTCGCGCTGAAACGGCAGGAGCGCGCGGCGATCGACTCGTCGCATGCCGTTACGCTGGTTTCGACGGAGGACGCGCAGTCGCTGCGGCGCTCCCTCACGAACGACGAGGCCGTGAAGACGCACGTGATCGCGCCGCCGATGCATGCGCTGGTGCCGATGCGGCGTCCGACGGCGCCGTTCCGGTTCGTCTTCATCGGTTCGGACCGGCAGTTGCAGAACCGCCTCGCGATCGAATACCTGGTGGCGTTGTGGGCGCGTATCCGGCCGGCTACGCCGCTCGTGATCTACGGGCGCATGGCCGGCCGGTACGCGCCCGTTCCGAACGTCGAATTCGCCGGATTCGCGCCGACCCAGGCGGATGTCTACACCGGGTGCTCGATCGCGTTGTGTCCTGCGTTTCTGCGCGGCGGCATCAAGTCGAAGGTGCTGGAGGCGGTTTCGTACGGTTGCGTGCCGGTCGGCAACGAAGCCGCCTTCGAGGGGCTGGGATTCCACGACGAGGCGCTTGCGATGAGCGACGCGCGACTGGAGCGGTTCGTCGCCGATCCGGCCGCGGATCTGGATCGCGTCGTGGCGGCGGCCACACGCTTCGCCGCCTACTGCGAGCAGCATTTCAGCATGCCGGTATTCGATCGTCGGTGGCGCGAGCTGATCGCGCCGCCGGCCGGTAGCCCGTCGTGACGGGCGCCGCAACGAAGAGGAGGGCCTCGATGGTGTGATTCGAACGGCTCGCGGCCGGCCGGCTTCCGGACCTTGCATGTGCGGCATGGATACCGGAAAGGGGAAAGGCTTCCGCGAGCGATTCGCCGTCCGGCGGCCGATCGATTCAGCAGTCGGGCCGTCGGACGCCGTACCCATTCTTCACCGATACCTAATAGAAAATGAGACCGATCATATTTGGCGGACGGTTCGGATGGCTGCATCCGGGCAACGGGACGCGGGGCGTCGTCCTGTGCAACGCTTACGGACACGAATCCGTCTGGAGTCACGGCGGCATGCGGAATCTGGCGGATCGCCTGTCGGCGAGCGGAATGCCGGTGTTGCGTTTCGATTACCGCGGCACCGGCGATTCCGCAGGGGCCGATGGCGCGAACGACCAGTTCGAAACGGCCGTCGACGACGTGTGCGCGGCCATCGCGCGATTGCGCGAGGAAACCGGCGTCGCACGGGTGACGCTGTGCGGCCTGCGGCTGGGCGCGGCATTCGCGTTGCTGGCGGCGGACCGATGCGAAGTCGACCAGCTCGTGTTGCTGGCGCCGGTGGCAAGCGGACGCAGCTACGTGCGCGAACTGTCGATCATGCGCAATATCTGGCTCGACCAGTTGCCGGCGCCGTTGCGCGCGGCCCAGCCGAAAGACGCGCCGCTCAACGTGCTCGGGCAGGTCTACAGTGCGGCGTTCCGTACGCGGCTCAATGCATTCGACGCGATCGACGCGTTGAAGGACCGCACCGGTGCGCCGGCATCGAGAACGCTGATCGTCGACATGAGCGCCGGCGGCACCGACGCGCTGCAGAAGCGGCTCGAAGCGCTGGGCGGCAAAGTCGAGCAAAGGCCGTTCGAAGGCTATGCGGCGTTCATGCAGGAGACGACGTTCTCCAGCTTGCCGATGCGCGTATTCGATGCCGTCGTCGACTGGATCGCGGCCACCGATGGCCGGCAGGGGCCGTCGTCGCGCGCCGTGTTGAAAACGGACTGGGAACCCGACCTGATGCTGCGCACGCCCGAAGCATGCGAGCGGCCGGTCAGATTCGGCGTGGCCGGCCGCCTGTTCGGCATCCTGTGCACGCCGCACGAGATGCACGACCGTGGGCCGGTGCTGCTGATCACGAACACGTCGGCCAGTCCGCACGTCGGCGACAGCCGGCTGTCGGTGCGGATTGCCCGTGAGCTGGCGCGTCGCGGCATCGCGTCGCTGCGCTTCGACGGACGTGGGATCGGCGACAGCTCGCCGGTGCACGGCGCCGGTTCGCGGCAAGATGAGCGCCAGCCGGTCTATTCGAGCGCCGTCGTCGAGGACGTCGCGACGGCCGCGCACTGGTTGAAGGAGCAGGGGTATCGACAGGTCGTGTCGTTCGGCATCTGCTCGGGCGCATACAGCGCATTGCGTGCGGCGCTCGCGGGACGCGCGCTGTCTGGCGTCATATCGGTGAACCTCCAGCGCTTCCACGTGCCCGACGGCATCTCGACCGATGCGCTGCGCCAGCATCGCCCCAATTCGATGGCCGGTTACCGCTCCTCGTTCTTCGAGCTGAAGAAGTGGAAGCAGGTGCTGAGCGGCGATCGAAAGATCATGCCGTTCGTCCGGCTCGTGCTGAAGCGCTCGACCACGGCGCTGGCGGTGCGGATCGGCGCGTGGCGACGCCGGATCGCCGGCTGGTCGTGCGCGGAGACGATGCCGGTCGATCCGCACGAGATCCTGCGTACGCTGCAGCGCAAGGAGGTGAGCGCGTTGTTCGTCTGCGGTGCATACGACAGCAGCCTCGATCTGGTGACGATGTATTTCGGGCCGCGCGGCAAGCGGCTGTCGCGATTTGCCGGCGCGCGTGCCGTCGTGCTCGACGATCTCGATCACAGCGTATTCGGTTCGCATGCCGCCGACGCGGTGGTCGGGCTGTGCAGCGAATTCGTCAAGGGGCTCGAATCGCGCCGCGCGACGGCGGCGACGATCATCAACGCGGAGTCGCCGGCGTGATTCGATCCGGGCCGGGCTGTGTCACATGTCGAACAGTCGGCGCACGGAGGCGGTGCTACGGTAACGCATCCGTTCTCTGGCGATACCGCCCGGCTTCTACGCGACCCTGACGATGCATTCCGAACACTCCGGACGTCTGGACCATATCGATGCGATGCGCGCCGTCGCGGTCCTGCTCGTCATCTGGACACACTACGCCGAGCGGTTCGTCGCGCTGGCGGGCGCTCAGCAGTGGCTCGACACGCTGCAGCGCTCGGTCAATTTCGGACGGATCGGCGTGGTGGTCTTTTTCGGCATCAGCGGTCTGCTGATCCCGGTCAGTTTGCGCGGCCAGGCGGGACCGGGCACGCGGCGCTTCCTGATCCGCCGTTTCCTGCGGCTGTATCCGGCATTCTGGTTGTCCATTCCGATCGGCTGCGTCGTCTTCTGGACGTTGTTCGGCAAACCGGTGAGTGCGGCGCTGCTGATCGCCAATGCGACGATGATCCCGACCGCGTTCGGGCAGGAACCGGTCATGGGGCATTACTGGACGCTCGAAACGGAACTGTATTTCTACGGGCTTTGCCTCGTGCTGTTCTGGTGGGGCGGGCTGCACCGGATGCGTGACCTGTCGTTCGCCTGCATCGGGCTGTGTGCGGTGTTCGTGATCACCGTCGCGCTGCACGTCTTTCCCGATGACACACTGGGCCAGTACAAGGCCATGCCGTACCACCTCGCGATCATGTTCTGGGGTGCATGCTTTCGTCAGGCTTACGACCAACCGCTCGGCACGGTGCGGGTGAGCCGAGGGCGTGGCGGCATCACGCTGACGTACCGGTCCGTGGCGGGCCTGCTGACGGCGATGATCGTCGGCGTGGCGCTCGTCGGGGCGGCCAACGACTGGCGGCATCACAACGTCGACCATCTGCCGTCGTCGCTGGCTTACGTGGCCGGCATCGCGATCTTCGTGGCGATGGCGACGGTATTGAAAGTCCGCGCGCGCGGGATGGCGAAGCTGGGCGAGGTCAGCTACTCGATTTACCTGTTTCACGCGATCCCGCTGTTCGGCTTCTACTGGCTGTGCGAACACTACCGATGGACCGGATGGCCGCTGGGCGTCTACATGATCGTTCCGGTCGTGCCTTTGATTGCGTTGTCGTACCTGAGCTACCGGTATTGCGAGGCGCCCTGCGTGCGGCTCGCGCATCACCTGACCGCGTCGCGGCCGCGCGATGATCTGCCGCTCGGCAATCGGCCGGTCAATGCGACGCAGGACCCGGTCGGGAACGGATGACACGCGCGGACGGACGAAACGACGCGGCGCGGCGATCCCGCGTTGCCGATACGAATGGAATGAACGGTATGGAGCGGCGATGATGCTGGCGAGTACGGTGGTGCACGACGATTGCGGCGGCATGTCGCGATACCGGATGGTTCAACACACGTTTGGGATATCGAATTGAACGGTTTGTCGTCAATCGGCTCCCGGGAGGAAGCGACGCGCATCGTCGTCGTCAACGACTACGCGCGCAAGGGTGGCGCGGAGGAGGTCTACCAGACCTCCATCGAGGTGCTGCGAAACATCCCGGACGTGGAGGTGACCTCGTTCGACGAGACCAATTTCCCGGCGGGCGCAGGCGCGCTCACGCGCGGCTGGAATCGCGCCGCGGCGAACGCGCTGGCGGCGTTGCTCGACGACGTGCGTCCGCATCGCGTGCTGGTGCACAACTATCACAATCTGCTGACGCAATCGATCCTGCCGGTGCTCGCGCGGCGGCGCCGCGAGCAGGGATTCCGCACGTATCTGACGTGCCACGACTACCATCTGGTGTTCTACAACCCGAACCTGCTCGCCTATCGCGACGGGCGTCCGGTGCCGGTTCCGGTCGATGCGCTGTCGAATCCGGCGCGCTTGCTCGCACTGGCGAGCCCGCGCGGGCGGCTGCACGACACGGTGAAGAAACTGCACTGGCACGCGGTGTACGCGTATTGCAATCCGCGGGACGTATTCGACCTGTTCCTGTGCCCGAGCCCGTACATGCGTACGGCGCTGGCGCAGCGAGGCATCACGCGAACCGCATTGCTGCCGAATCCGGTGAGCACGCTGGCGGAGCCGTTCCCGCCGCGCGTGGGCGATCGCGAGCAGTTCGATCTCGCCTATGTGGGGCGGCTCGACGCGGAGAAGGGCATTCACGAGTTCATCGAACTGGCGCGGCAGACGGCGTTTCACCGTATCGGTACCCTGACGCTCTACGGCGACGGGACCTTGCGCGCGCAGCTCGAAACGCGCCACCACGATCTGGTCGAGGCCGGCCGGCTGCGTTTCGCCGGGCGACTCGGGCACGGCGAGCTGTTTCATGCGCTGCGCGCCCACGATGCACTGGTCCTGCCGTCCGTCTGGGCCGAAAACGCGCCGCTCGTGCTCGTCGAGGCCGCCACGCTGGGGCTACCGGTGCTGGCGCACGAGATCGGCAGCCTGTCGACGTTCGGCAGCGAGATCGGCAACAAGATCCTGTACCGGAATTCGCCGGCGGGCCTGACGGGGGCGCTCGATGAACTGGGGCGCCACCTGCACACCGCCGATCGACACTACGATTGTTCGGCTTACACGCCGTCGCGCTACGCGGCCCAGCTTGCGTCGTGGATGGGGCTCGGCGGGCAGCACGGCGGTTAAGGCGTGCCGCCGCGACACTCACGCGGGAGAAAGGTCATGCGGGCATTGCGACGTATTGCGGCGGTCGCGCTGGGTGCGCTGGCGCTGTCGGCCGGTTCCGGCTCCAGCCATGGCGGCGAGCGGGTGGCAGCGCTCGCGCCGGCCAATACGTCCGGCAGCCGCGATTTCAAGGGATCGTCGAACGGGCTGCTCGCAGGCACGTCGTCGATATCGAAAATCGATGTGCACACGCTGCTGTATTCGGGCAGCACCACGCAGGTGCTCGCGCACTATCTGCCGTGGTGGGGCCCCGACCCGCGCGGCGTGAACGTCGGCTATCGGTCCGACGATCCCCACCAGGCGTTTCGCACCTTCGCCGACATGCGTTCGAGAGGCATCGACGGCGTGATCGTCGACTGGTACGGCGCGGGCCATTTCGTCGACACCGCGTGGCAGGCATCGCTGCCCGAACTGGCGAAGTTTCCCGGGATGACGTTCTCGATCATGATCGACAGCGGTTCCTTCAAGTTCAATGCGTGCCGCGGCTGCGACCTGACCGAGACGATCCTGCACAACCTCGCGTACATCAGCCGCGAATACTTCACGTCGAGCCAATACCTGCGCTACGACGGTCATCCGGTCGTGTCCGAGTTCGGGATGGATGCGGTCGGGAAGGCCGACTGGGCACGGATTCACGCCGCATACCCCGACATCTACTGGATTCATACGTTGGCGCAGGGCTTCGATCTTCCGTACAGCAAGGGCGCGTATGTGTGGGCGCAGCCGTCGCCGCGGGCCACGCCGCAAGCGATCGGTACGCGGCGCGACCTGCTGTATCGCGAGCGCTTCTACGACATCGCGCGGAACCAGCCGCCGGGGGCGATCACGGTCGGCGGCGTGTGGAGCGGCTTCGACGATACGAAGGCATCGTGGGGCGCCGCGGCGCCGCGCTTTCTTGCGCCGTCGTGCGGCCGGACCTGGCTGGACACGTTCAGGAGCATCAACGAACGCTACAGCGTGCAGCGGCAACTGCCGTTCGTTCAGCTGATCACATGGAACGACTACGAGGAAGGCAGCGCACTCGAAACCGGCATCGCGAGTTGCACCGCAATCGACGCGCAGCCCGTGGGCGCGAGCGTGACCGTGCGGATCACCCATGCGGAAACCGTCGACCATCTCGAGCTGTACGAGCAACTCGGCGACGGAACGTTCAGCCTGGCCGGCCGCTATCCGGCCGATACCACCAGCATGCCGCTGCCGGACGGCCGGGCAGGCACCTACTTCATCAAGGCGGTCGGCAAGCCGTTCATCCAGAACGTCGTGTCGACGGCCGTCGTCGTGCACTGACGCGCGGGCGCCAAGCCCGTTCGGTCAGCGTGCGTCGTCGGCCGCCGGCACAGCAAGCACGGCAGTCTTCTGCGTCGCCGGTTCGGGCGGTACGCAAGTCGCCCGCCCATACTGATCCTCGAACCGCACGATATCGTCCTCGCCGAGATAGTTGCCCGACTGCACCTCGATGATCTCGAGCGGAATCCGGCCGGGATTCTCGAGTCGATGCACTTCGCCGACGGCGATGTACGTCGATTCGTTCTCGCACAGCAGGAACGTGTCGGCGCCGCGCGTCACCTTCGCGGTGCCGCGCACGACGATCCAGTGCTCGGCGCGGTGATAGTGCATCTGCAGCGACAGCCGCTTGCCGGGTTCGACGACGATTCGCTTCACCTGGAAGCGCTCGCCGAGATCGATCGAATCGTAGTGGCCCCACGGCCGCTGCACTTTGCGGTGCTCGCTCGCCTGCGGGCGCTGGTCGGTCTTCAGGCGCGCGACGATGTTCTTCACGCGCTGCACGTCGTGCTTGTTCGCGACCAGCACCGCATCGGCTGTCTCGATCACGACGACGTCCTTCATCCCGACGCACGCGACGAGACGGCCTTCCGAACGCACGAGGCTGTCCTGCGTATCCTCGAAGACGATCGGCCCGCGCGCGACGTTGCCCTGGTCGTCCTTCGGCATGATTTCCCAGATCGCGTCCCACGTGCCGACGTCCGACCAGCCGGCCGCGAGCGGCACCACGATGCCTTCGATGCCGAGTTCGGGGTGTTCCGCGAGGCGCTCCATCACCGCATAGTCGATCGAATCCGCCGGACACGCGTCGAAGGCCGCCGCATCGATCCGGAAGAACGGATCGTCGGCGACGCCCGCGCGCCATGCGCTGTCGCAGGCTGCGTGGATGCCCGGCGCGAGCGCGCCGATCGCCTTCAGCCAGACCGATGCGCGCGTGACGAAGATTCCGCTGTTCCACCAGTAATCGCCCGATTGCAGGTAGCGCTCGGCGAGCGTTGCATCGGGCTTTTCGACGAAACGCCCGATCGCGTAGCCGCCCTGGCTGCCGTGGCGGCCCGAGCGCGGTTCGCCGACCTGGATGTAGCCGTAGCCGGTCTCCGCGCGGCGCGGCAGCACGCCGAGCGTGACGATCGCGCCTTCCTGCGCATAACGCGCCGCGCGCGCGATCGCGTCCTGGAACGCGCCGACGTCGACGATCACGTGATCGGCCGGCATCACGGCGAGCACGGGATCGTCCGCGAGCGCGCTCGCATCGAGCGCCGCAAGCGTCAGCGCGGGCGCGGTGTTGCGCGCGGCCGGCTCCAGCAGGATGCGGGCAGGCGCCGAGCGGCCGTGTACCTGCTCGGCGCTCATGAAGCGATGCTGTTCGCCGCACACGAGCAGCAGCGTGTCGCCGAGCGACGCGTTCGCGATGCCGTTCAGGCGGCGCGCCGTCGCCGACAGCGGCGACTCGTTCGAAACCAGCTCGATCAGTTGCTTCGGATACTGCTCGCGCGACAGCGGCCACAGCCGCGTGCCGGAGCCGCCGGCGAGAATCACCGGCAGGATGCTCGGCAGATCGGGTTCGGGAACCGGGCGAAGGGTGCGGGTCATCGGTTCGCTCCGGTATCGGCGGGTAGTCGGGGGTGAGCGCGGCCGTCGGCGCGTGCGTCGTCGTTGCGCGAGACCGAAACGGCTCGCGACAGCAGCTGACGCAGCGCGCCGGCCGCGCGGTCGGCCGACCGGACCAGGCCCACGAACGGCGCGCCCTGTTCGAGATACGGACCGTAGGCCTTGCGGAATCCGAACTGTTTGTAGAACGCCTGACGCGGCGCAGGCACGTGCGTGCGCACCGCGGTGTCCGGCCACGCGGCCTGCGCGGCGGTGAGCGCGCGCTCGATCAGGCGTTCGAGCGTGTCGTCGTCTCGGCAGCTTTCGCTCGTCAGCACCTTGTCGATCACGACGTCCGGATCGATGTCGTCGCCGGGCAGGATGCGCGCGTAGGCGGCGACTTCCGTCGTGTCGCCGTCGCGCACGCTCGCGTAGACGTGCAGCGCGCCCGCGTCCTTGCCGTCGATGTCGAGATGCGTGTGCGCGTCCTCGACCACCAGCACGGCGTTGCGTGCGCGCAGGATTGCATAGAGATCGACGGCGCTCAGATGTTCGAATTCACAACAATGCCATTCCATGATGCTGTCCTCGCGTGATGCCTTCGGCATGCCGCGCCGCACGGACGCGATCGTTCCGTGCAGCGCGGCGATCCTCATCATCCGGATGCGCGGTACGGCGGTCTGTTCGAAAGCGTACTCACCCTGGGGATTCGCACGCCGGCGCCGGATACGGGGCGATGCACATGACGCGCGAGCGTCGCAAGGTGCGGTAGCACACAACGTCCGGGCCGGCGCCTTTTCATAATTGATTCATCGTGGTGGCCTGCAATGAAGCATGGCCGGACGACATCGCACGCAAACGACGGACGGAGGCGGGACCGGAAATTGCGATCCTCGGCTGATCGTGCGCGACAGTGCGTGACACAGGATCGTCGCCGATTGCGGGGCGTCTGCGGATTCATGCGATCTCGCCGCGTTCCAGCGGAATGGCGCGCACCTGCGCGGTGCCCCGTCCGGCGTCGGTACGCTGGCGCTCGCGCGCATGCCCGACCGCCGCGATCTGTCAGCCGTCGGCTGGCGTTCGAGCCGTGCGGCTGGCGCGGCGCGCAAGGATGGCGATCATGCTGCACCGCACGACACGCGCGCCAACGCCCGGTATTCACGCCGACTCACGCGGGTCGGCGCGAATCCGCCGAAAAGAGCCGGTGCGGCGCAATGTCGAGGATTACGCGGTGATTACGACGTGTAACGGCCGGGCGGCCCGCGCGCCGCCGCGATGCGATCCGGCTACCCGGCCGCGGGCGGGATTATGCGGTCCGGCGAACACGGCGCCGCGATTTTTGGGAGATTTCGATGGAAATCACGAGCAATCGCCAGGATCAATGTTGCGGAAAAGTAGTATTTGCCACTGATTGACGGGAATGGTCATAGATAATCAAATCTCAGTGGTCAAAAGCGCACGGCGCCGCGCCGCGGGCAGCGTAACCGACTGATTCAGGTTTATCGTTTGGTAACAAGACCAACGCGAAACGGGGTGTAGATTCAGGTGCGGATGAAATGGGGCGGTCAATCCGGGCGCGGTTTGGCAGCCCTCCGGTTCAGCATCGGGCGCGACTGTCGTGTACGACGCGACGCACATGTGGACGGAATTTCCGTTGCCGACGTGCCCCGCCTGACGGCGGGTCGCTTCAAAGCCGGAATGTCGTGGCTCCCGTAGCCGCGCATTCCGTTCGAGTTCGATGACAACGAGGCCGGATGACATTCGGCTCGACCTCCGGGGGTTCTCGCCGTGTGCAGTTTCTATCTTCGCCAAGGCTGCGGAAACGCAGCGCGGAAAGGCGGCCATGCGCCGCCGGCCGCAGCGCACGCGTACGGTTCGCGGAGTGCAGAAAATGATGGTTCGTTATGAATATGCCAATAACGCGCGATAAGAGCGCCGGCGTGGGGAGCGGTAACGGGCAGCGTCCGTTGATTTACTGGACGCAGTCGCCGTCCGTGATGCTGCGAAAGGAATTGTCGCGCCGCGACTGGAAAGTATCGGTCGTCGCGCATGCGAGCGAGCTGCGCGACACGTCCGGCGAAATTACCTGCGGCATTCTCGACTTGAGCGGCGGCCACGCCGATGCGATCGGCAGCATCGCGTCGACCTGCGCGTCGATGCGCGACGTCGTCTGGGTGGCGCTCGTGGATGTCGGCCAGACCGCCTCGCCGAACGTGCGGGCGCTGTTGCGCGACTACTGCTTCGACTACGTGACGTTGCCGGCGTCGCACCAGCGGATCGCCGATACGGTCGGCCATGCCTACGGCATGGAATGCCTGTTCGCGCGCGATCGCGAACAGCTCGAATCGGAAGAAAAGGGCATCGTCGGCACCTGCAGCGCGATGCTGCGGCTGTTCGATACGGTGCGGCGTTTCGCGCGCACCGACGCACCGGTATTCGTGTTCGGCGAAACGGGAACCGGCAAGGAACTCACGGCCGTTGCGATCCATCGTCATTCGGAACGGCGCAACGGCCCGTTCGTTGCCGTCAACTGCGGCGCGATCCCGCCGCATCTGCTGCAATCGGAACTGTTCGGCTATGAACGCGGTGCGTTTACCGGCGCGAACGCGCGCAAGATCGGCTACGTCGAAGCCGCGAACGGCGGCACGCTGCTGCTCGACGAAATCGGCGACCTGCCGCACGAAAGCCAGGCGAGCCTGCTGCGATTTCTGCAGGAGCGTTCGATTCACCGTCTTGGCGGAAGTGATCCGGTGCCGGTCGACGTCCGGATCGTGTCGGCAACGCACGTCGATCTGCGCGAGGCAATGGAAGAAGGGCGTTTTCGCGCCGACCTGTTCCACCGTCTCTGCGTCATGCGCATCGACCAGCCGCCGCTGCGCGCCCGCGGCAAGGACATCGAACTGCTCGCGCACCACATGCTCGAACGCTTTCGCGGTGACGCGCGCCATCGCGTGCGCGGGTTCTCGACCGATGCGATCACGGCGCTCTACAAGCACGACTGGCCGGGCAACGTCCGCGAGCTGATCAACCGCGTGCGCCGTGCGGTCGTGATGACGGAGGGGCGCCTGATCACCGCGCAGGACCTCGAGCTCGAATACTGTCTCGACGCGGCGTCGCCGTCGGTGGCCGACATCCGCAAGTCGATCGAACGCGAGGCGATCGAAACCGCGTTGCTGCGGACACGCGGGCGCGTTGCCGCTTCGGCGCGCGAACTCGGCGTGTCGCGCGCGACGCTGTATCGCTGGATGGAGGCGTACGGTATCGAGCGGCCGCGCGGGACCGGCTCGTCCGATTGATACATGGCGGCACGACGCTCGCGGTCGCCGCGAGCGTCGCGTCAGCCGGCCTGCGTGGCCCGCACCGCGCGTGAGGCGTTCACGGCACGGATTTCCACCGCGGGCGGCGCGTTGTCGTCAGCCGCCGCGGGCTTCCCGTCGATTCGCAATGGAATCAGCGCGATGCGCGCCGGCGTGCCGGGCGCGAGATGGAACCAGTCGTCGCCCGGCATGAAACCCGGCGCGTCGATCTGCACGTGGCGTGCGACGTGCCGGGTGTCGATGTCGACGTGCCAGGTCTCGCCGGTGCGCGACACGCATGCCTCGATCCCGGGTTCGCGGCGCGCCAGCACGGCCGGATGCGTGCGGGACGGGAAATGGAACGCCTGCGACAGCAGCGTGCCGTCGTCGGCGCGCAAGGTCGCGACGACCGTATCGTGTTCGCAAGGGCCGAAACGGTACGCGTAGGTCCAGTCGAAGAAGTGGCCGAGCAACTCGGCCGAGCCGAGCCGCACCGTGTCGTACGCGGCGATCCGCACCGGGCAGCCGGCCCGCGCGACCGGCGTGCGGCCGTCGCGCAGCGCGACCAGCTCGATCGCCGCCGACAGCGGCGCCGGGCGTTCGTTGACGACGTGCACGTCGAGCCCGTTCAGCCCTTCGTCGACGAGCAGCACCTGGATCGGCTGCAGCACCTGGCGCAGCGCATACCAGGCCGATTTCGGCCGGTGCGCGGCGTCGATCACGCCCCATCCGGCGCCTGGCATCACGTCCTGGAACTGCCACACGAGCGCGCCGGCGCAGCGCGAGCCGGCGCGGCGCCATTCGGAAAACGTGTCGCGCATCACGTCCGCGATCACCGCACGCGACAGCTCGACATAGCGTGCCGGATCCTCCCGCCGCAGCCGGTCGGGCGCGACGTCGTAGAGCGTCTGCAGATAGTGGTCGCGGATATCGTCGAAATCCCACGACGTGCCGGGGTCGCGCGGCACGGCCGCCTTCCAGCGCGGCTCGTGCACGCCGGGCCAGCCGAGTTCGGCGAGCGTCGCGTCGCAAGGCACGTTCGCGAACGCGAGGCATTCGCTCGCGAAGCGTACGTCCGCGCGGCGCGCGTCGTCGAGCGGACGCAGGTACGCGCCGACGCCGTAGTAGTGCGACACGCGTTCGCGCGGCGTGAACGGCAGCACGCCGCCGTCGGGCGAATCAGGCACGTAGGGGACATCGGGGCGGTGCGCGGCCGCGTGGCCGGCCAGCCGGTCGGCCGTCAATTCGAGGAAGCGCTGCTTCGGCCCGAGCCCCGACATCGCGGCTTGCTGCGCGATCTCGCTGCCGCCGCACAGCACCGCGAGCGACGGCGAGGCGCCGTGACGCGAGAGAAACTGGCTCGCTTCGCGATCGACGTTGGCCGCGAACGCGGGATCGTCGAGCGCGTAATCGAAGTTCGCGAAACCGAAGTCCTGCCAGACCAGCAGCCCGAGCCGGTCGCACGCCGCGTGGAACGTGTCGGCCTCGTAGGTCATCGTGCCGCCGACGCGGATCATGTTGAAACCGGCGTCGCGGGCGAGCCCGAGCAGGTGGCCGTAGGTCGCGTCGTCCGCGTGCAGCGCGAGCGGCGCGGCGCTGCTCCAGCATGCGCCGCGCGCGAACACGGGCACGCCGTTGATGCGCAGTCCGAACCCCTTGCCGTCGGCGCCGGAATCGATCTCGATCGTGCGAAAACCCGTCGAGCCGAGCGGCCGGCGCGTGGCGCCGATATGCAGCGCGATCTCGTAGAGCGCCGGTTCGCCGTGGGTATGCGGCCACCAGCGGCGCACGTTGGGGATCGCGACGCTCGTGCGCAGCCGGTCGGCGCCGGCCCGTTCGAGCGTCGCGTGATGTTCGCCGCACGACAGCCGCGCCGCGAACGTGTCGGGCAACGGCGCGGCGAACGTCAGTTCCGCATCGAGCCAGCCCGTGTCGCCTTCGACGCGGGCCTGCAGTTTGTAATCGGTGAGAACGTGCCCGTCGGCCGGATCGAGCACGTCGACGGGCCGCCACGGGCCGGTCGGCACGTACGGCGGAAACCAGCCCGGCATGTGCCCGAACAGCGACGTGCGGATCGTGCGCAGCCCGGCCGGCTCGGCCAGCCGTGTGCGCCAGCGCGCCCGGCGCGGTGCGCGTGCGTCGCGCAGGTGCGGCGCGAGTGCGCGGAAACAGAGCGTCAGCCGGTGCGTGCCGTCGAGCGACACGGGCACGTCGTGCGCGACGAACATGCTGTCGGAATGGAGGATCGGCGTGTCGTCGAGCCAGGCCTGCGCGAGCGTCGCGAGGCCGTGAAAGCGCAGGATGCGCGGCCCGCGCCCGCGCAGCTCGAGGCGGTACCAGTGGTCGCGCTCGTCGAGCGACGCGGCTTCGTCGAGCCGGCCGGCCAGCGCGAGCGCCTGCGCGACCGTGCCGGGCACCGGCGCCGCGATCCAGCCGCCATGGTTGGCAGGGAGGTCGCGCGGGTCCCGCACGGCGCCCGCGGCCGTCGCCAGCATCGACCACGCCGGCAGGGGGCGCGCGCGCGTCACCGCATGGCCGACACGGGCTCCGTGTCGTAGCGCACGGGCGTCACGTGCCGCAGCGGCGCACCGATCTGCCGCGCGCACGCGACGAGGTCGCCGTACGCGGTCTCGATCGCTTCGAGCGTCGAATCGCCGCGTTCTTCCTTGCCGCGTGCGCACGCGCGCGCGAGCCGGAATTCGAGCACCATCGCTTCCGACGCGATGCGATCGCACGCGGCGCGGATCTCGGCGAACGGCCCGGTGCAGCCGCTCGCCTGCAGCCAGCGCGCATAGTGGCCGAACAGTTCGAAATTCGCGCCGAGCTGCCGCACCGAATTGAACGAATACGCATGGAAGCGCTCGAGCGGGGCCTCCGCGAGAATGGGCGCGTCGGCCTGCAACTGCCGACGGAACGCCGCGATCGGATCGACGACCGGCAGGCGCCGCAGGTGGCGCTGCAACGCGGCGAGCGACGCTTCGCACAGCGCGCGCTCGTCGAGCGGCGCAAAGCGTCGCTTCGCGCATTCGACGTACGGCGGCAGCGTCATCGGCGAACTGTTGCCGACGAGCCCGTTGTAGTCGAAATCCTCGGCGACGTAATAGCCGCTGTTGTGGAAGTAGCCGATCTGGTGCTTCGCGCGGTCGATCGCATCGATGCCGATCGTCGTCTTCGTGTGCTGGGTGCGGTAGCTGCTGCCGCGCGTATCGGGCAGGAACCACGCATCGACCTCGACGATCATCAGGTGGCCGCGCGCGACCTGCGTCTCGATGTGCTGGTCGAGCGGCTCGTAGATCGAATGTTCCTGGACGACGATCCCGTAGAGCCGCTCCAGCTCGTCGTGCGGAAACTTGAAGAACGTGAACTGGTCGCCCTCGAAATCGAGCGCGATCGTAAACGGCAGCGCCGCGTACGGATTGAGGCCCCACCACCGGAGCACCTCGAGCCACATGTCGACGTAGCAGTTGGTCTGTTTCCAGACCATCTCCTGACTGTGCAGCGGGTGCGGCCGGTAGTGGCGAGCGCGGTGGCGCACGCTCTCGAACGACGCGTCTTCGCCGTCGCGGGAAACGAACCTCATCGCGTGCCCCACAGCACGTCGCGGACTGCTTGCGGCCATGCGTCGATGTCGAAGCCGTGATGACGGAACAGCGCGAGCGTGAGCCGCTCGAGACCGAAGCCGACGCAGCCCGTGTGCGCGACGTCGCCCGTCGCGGTGCGGATGTCCCACAGCAGCCCGAAATGGTCCATGTGGTAGTTGAAGCTCAGGCACGCGGTCTGGCGATCGTCGTGCTCGATCGGGATCAGCAGCTCGAACTTCAGGTTCTGCTCGCGCTGGCTGTCCGCGACGATCTTGCCGCCGCGTCCGAAGAACGGGTCGTTCGCGAGATCGATCGCATTCGGCAGGCCCAGTGACTCGATCATCCGCGTGCCGCGTTCGATCCACGTCTCGCGGAACGAGACGATCTGCTCGGGCGTGCCGATCCGCACGTACTCGCGCATCCGGAACAACTGCATGCGGGTCGGGTCGAGCGACGGTTCGTGACGGAAGCAGTACGAGAACACGTCGACGATGCGGCCGTCGGCAGGCAGCGCGCCCGCGCGGGCGACGACGGGATAGACGGGGTAGCACGCGGCCGGCGTCATCACGACGTAGGTCGGCTTCTGGTTCTCGGTCCAGTCGTCGCCGCGATCGAGGCATTGCAGCACGCGCTGATGCTGGCGCTCGTCGCCGCAGAACGCATGCACGCTGCCCGCCAGTTGCGGGAAGCTCTTCATGTATTCGCTGCGCTCGAACTCCATGCGGCTCATCGCCGGCGGAAAGCGCAGCACTTCGGCCTGCTGGTCGGCGCCGATGCGCGTGACGAACGCGTCGAGCGCTTCGACCACGCGCTCGAATCGTTCGCTGCGGCCGAACAGGCCCTGGATGCCGGTCGAAACCAGCAGGCCCGCGTCGATCAGCGCGTCGCGCAGCGGATTGACACCCGCGCGGTCGAGCGGTGCGTCGGCGGGAACGGAGGCGGCGGAGGGCACGGCGAGGCGATCGTTCACGTATGTTTCTCCAGCGTCGCAGGACGCAGCGCGAGCAACAGGCTCGCAGTGTTGGCGGCAATGCGGTCGTTGCTGATCATCAGCGGCGCCGCGTGCAGGTCGCGAATGTGGCGGCCGATGCTGAACGGCGTGCCTTGCTTGTAGCCGGCCATCCCGCAAATCATCATCGCCTGCTGCGCGACTTCGAGCGCGGTCGCCGACACGTAGGTCTTCAGCGTATTGATCTCGGCGGCCCAGGCCATGCCGGCCGACCACGAGCGGGCCGACGCGTTCGCGTGGAGGCGCAGCACGTTGTCGACGCGGGCCTGCATCGCCTGCATCAGCGCAAGCGATTCGGCGATGCGCCGCGCGGCGGGCGACGGCGCGCCGTCGGTCTGGCGCGCCTGTGCACGGAAGAACTGGTGCGCGCGATGAAACGCGTCGCCGGCCACGCCGATCCACACCGCGGCCCACAGGATGTGCGAGACCGGCACCATCGTTTCCTCGGCGATCTTCGCGAACGGCACCGGCAGGCATTGCACGGCGGCGCCTTGCGCGTCCAGCACGAAGCCGTTGCTGCACGTGCCGCGCATGCCGAGCGTGTCCCATTCGCCGCGGCGCGTGAGCGTATAGCCGTCGCGCAGCAGCGTGACGAGCACCTGCTCGGAAGCCGGCGCATCCGCATCGCGTCGCGCGGTGGCGAGAATGCCGTCCGCGTAGTCGCCGTACGAGATCGTCGGCGCGGATTTGTGCAGCCGGAATCCGCCGCCGTCGATCTCGAGTGCGCACTGGCTCGCGCGCAGGTTGCCGCCGACGCCGTCTTCCGACGTGGCTGATGCGAGCAGCCATTGGTGGCGCACGAGCTGTTGCAGGAACAGCCGGTGCCAGCCCTGATCGGCGGCGTGGTCGACGATGCAGGCGACCTGGATCTGGTGCATCGCGAACACCATCGCCGACGACGCGCAGGCCTGGCCGAGGATCGAGCAGGCCGACGCGATGTCTTCCAGCGACGCGCCAGCGCCGCCGAGATGGGTCGGCACCATTGCGCCGAGCAGGCGGCGCGCGCGCATCGCCTCGATCGCCTCGACGGGGCAGCGCGCGTCGCGATCGACCGCATCGGCATGCTGGGCGGCGATCTGCGCGACGGCATGCGCGGCCTCGTCGAGCCGATGCGAATCGCTGTCGGACGCGAGTTCGGGAAGCAGCGCGCTCATGCGGAGTGCTCGGTGCGTTGCAGCGTGGCGATCGTGTCCGCGAGCGCGTCGATGCTGCGGAACAGGTTGCGGTTCAGCATCTCGTCGGGAATCTCGATGTTGAACTGCTTTTCGATCGCGAGCATCAGCTGGATCGTATCGAGCGAGGAGAGGCCCGCTTCGTAGAGGTCGTCCCCGTCACCGATCGAATCGATCGCGGCTTCGAGGTGGGCGACGTGCTTCAGGATGGTTCTGATTTCGTTTTTCACGTGCTGCTCCGGCGTGCGTGGTGTCGTCCGCTCGGGCAGACGCGCGATCAGCGCTGACATCCCCCCGGCAGTCCGGCATCAGTAGACCATTGGCAGACACGACGTTCTGTTCGCCACCCTACAAACGGCTGACCCGGCACGCGGGCGGCGCCGAAGCGCCGCTCCGGCCGGTGCGCCGATCATGCGCGCGACGCGGCCGGCACGCCCGAGTCGGCCGACAGGATGCGCTTCATCTCGTCGCGCACGATCGCGCGGCAGCCGCACGACATTTTTTCGAGGCCGTCGAGGTCCGCGAGCTCGATCGAGCTGCGGTATTGGCGAATCAGGCCGAGCTTCTGGATTTCGCCGGCGGCGTCCGTGACCGTTTCGCGCCGTACGCCGAGCATTTGCGCGAGCATGCTGTGCGTCACCTGGATCTCGATGCTGCGCGTGCGGTCGAACGCCAGCAGGAACCATCTGCATAACTGATGTTTGAGCACGTGATGACGGCTGCAGAACGTGATCTGCGACACCTGCGCCATCAGCAGCCGCACGCAGACGAACACGAGGTGGCGGATCACCGGCGACGCATCGAACGCGGCGGAGAACACACGCCGGTCGAGCCGGTAGACGAAGCCGTCGCGGCACGCGAGCGCACGGCACGGCATCCGGCCGCTGCCGCCGATCACGTCGTCGCAGACCACGCTTTCGCTGCCGATCTCCGCGACTTCCAGCGTCATGCCGCCGGACGACACGTACTGCAGCGAAATCGCGGTCGTGACCGGCAGGTAGACCGCGGCGAGCATCTCGCCGGGTTCGCAGAGCACTTGCCCGGATTTCAGGTGAACGAGTTGCAGGTGGGGCGTCAGTGTGAGGAGTTCGTCGCGGTCGATGGCCGCGAGAAACCGGTTGGCATCGAAGCTGTGGGAAAGCTCGATCATGCCGTTCGCATGCGCGACGGCGTCGGCGGCCTGGTGAGTCACGGGCGCATCCTCGCAGGTTGGCGGTCGCGCGTCGTTTCGGCGAATCCCGGAACGGGATTTCGCACGATCGTGCGGACTTGTGTGGATCAAAAACGGAATGACGATACTCGCGAAAAAGGCTAGCACGCAATTGAAATCGTCCAATTCCGCATTCTGTAATTTTACAAAGTTTGACGGTTGCGATTGAGCACAAACGTTATGCCGATTTAAGAATTCATTTCGCCAGAATTAATCATCCTGAAATGGAATCGTGTGTTCGCTTGTCATTCGATGTCGATAGGGAATCAATCGGACGACGTGCGCATCGTACAGCGAAAGTGTCGGAAAGGCATTGAACATTATTTGACAAATAAATGGGGATCACCTGATTTTTCATTTGAATCAAAGGCTTGTGGGTGATGTGTGCGGCGGCGCACAGAGTGCCGGATGAGTGTGCCGATTCAAATTTGAGACAGTTTGAAACGAGCGTGTGAGCTGCTGTGGCACCGGTAAATGCTGCGCTGCACATCACGGAAACAATTGAAAATCGGCTGTAAGTATTTGAACGATAAGCGTCGTGGCAGCCGCGTAGCCGCCGTGATCCGATAGTCGGGAATTGATCAGTCGAATGCGCGCTGTGTCCAGCGGATGGAAGAGTGTCCGGAAATGAGACGTTTTTTTGCTTTTGGGGTCGGTTATTTGGGGGCGCTAAATCGGATGTGATTCATATATTAAGGACGGGCGGCTATTGGCACGTAAATCGCTTATTCGGGCTGGCGTGTAGAGAACGGGACAGTCGACTCAATCGGGCAATGACAAACCGATGGTCAGTCGGATTCAGGGTTGTGGGCCGCAACCGCTGTCAATGTCCTGGTGCGCATCGCGATAACGAATTCCGTGCATGCGGTTGCAGGCGGCGCGGACGATAAAAGGGATACAGACATGCTTCATCTTCACTCGAGCTATTCGGCGAATGCCATTCTTGCTGCCCTCCCGGAGGACAGCATCCGCACCATCGCACCGCATCTCGAACTGGTCAGGATCAAGGCCGGGATGCTCAACCGGGTCGGCGAGCCGATGCGTCATCTGCATTTTCCGACGACGGCGATGATGTCGGTCCAGCACCTGATGGAGGATGGTGCGATGGTCGAGGTGGCGGTGGTGGGCCGCGAGGGCGTGGTCGGGCTGGGGACGCTGGTCGGCGGCATCGCGGCGTCGAACCGGGTCGAGGTGCGGATCGGCGGGATGGCTTATCGCGTGCCGAGTTGCGTGATGCGCGCCGAATTCGAGCGGTCGCCGCAGACCTATCGGCTGCTGCTCAACACCTGCCAGGCGACGATGGCGCAGATCTCGCGCAGCGCGCTGTGCAACCGGCACCACTCGGTCAGCGAGCAGCTCAGCCGCTGGCTGCTGCTCGCGCACGACCGGATCGACGGCGACGAGCTGGCGGTCACGCAGCAGACGATCGCGAACATGCTCGGCGTGCGGCGCGAGGGCGTGACGGAAGCGGCCGGGAACCTGCAGGAAGCCGGGCTGATCCGGCAGCGCCGCGGCCGCATCACGGTGCTCGACCGCGACGGCCTCGAACATCACGCCTGCGAATGCTACGACCTGATTCGCGCGGACTATCGCCGGTTGCTCGGGACGCGCGGGAATGCGATGCCGGCGACGGTTCGCCCGCGCATGCCGGAAGGGCACCGCGGATTCCCCGCACACGGTGCGTGACGATGCAGTCGATGTCCGGTGGAACGAATGCGATGCGGCGTGCCGCGATCGCGGCGGCCGACGTCGTGCTCGTGATGGCCGGCGCGCTCGTCGCGCAGGCGGCGTCGGGTCTCGGCTGGCATGCGCTGTCCGACGCGCAGCGCGGTGCGATCGCGCTGCTGTGCGTGCTGACGGTGGCGCTGCTGCCGCGTTACCTGCGCACCGTGCGCGGCGGCGTGGCGGTGCAGGGTGGCGCGCACGTGCTGACGCACACGCTGGTGGCGGTCGTTTGCGCGAGCGTGCTGACGGTGGCCGGCACGATGTGGATCATGAATCGCGGCGGCACGGTGACGACCCGCTGGATCGTGCGCACGGTGCTGGCCGGCGACGCGGCACTGCTGCTCGGGCGCGCGGCGCTGCTGGCGCTCGCGCTGACGCGCGGCGACCCGCGGGCGCGGCAGCGCCGCGTCGCCGTCGTCGGGGCAACGGCGTACGGGCGCGTGGCGATCGAGCGGATGCAACTGGCGCCGAATGGCCCGTTCGTCGCCGCATGCGTATTCGACGACGATGCCCAGGCCGTCGCGGGCGGTATCGGCGGCGTGCCGGTGATCGGCGACTGGAACGGGTTGCGTGAACTGATTCGCGGCGGCGGCATCGATGAGGTCTGGCTCACGCTGCCGATGTCGCACGAGTGGCGGATCCAGCGCATCGTGCGCGAG
>NZ_JACFYV010000459.1:0-621 GCF_016759955.1 Burkholderia sp. KCJ3K979 | reverse complement strand
ACGCATCGCGCCGGGCGGCAGCGACCCGTCGCGCTGCGTGCCGTCGCGCGCAACGAACAGCGACGGCATCCGGTCGGATGCGAGACGCCGGTACCACACCCAGTTCACGCGCCGTTTGCCCGGTTCGATCGTGCCGTCGGCGCCGGGCACCAGATAGGTCAGGAACAGGTGCCGGTCGCCTTGCTGGAACGTGAAGCGTTCGCGCAGCAGAAGCAGCACCTGCTCGGGCAGCGCGCGTTCGTCGACGAGCCCGCGCCACGCGACATAGCCCGCATACGTCGGCCGCACGTCCGGCAGCAATTGCGCGCGCACGGTCGAGCGGCCGCCGTCCGCGCCGATCAGCAGGTCGGCCGTCTCGGCGCGGCCGCTCGCGAAATGCGCGACGATCCGCTCGCCGTCCGGTTCGAACCGCTCGAACGCGTCGCCCGCGTGGATGACGCTGGCGGGCAGCGCACGCTTGAGCGCCGTGTAGATCACGTTCCAGCCCGTCTGCGTCTGCGGCATCGCGAAGCGCTGCACGATCCGGTCGTGCGCATCGACGTAGATCCGGTCGATCGAATCGACGCCGGTCTCGCGCGGCAGCGGCACACCGCCGAACGCGAACGCGCGCTCGATCGGCGG
>NZ_JACFYV010000458.1:0-631 GCF_016759955.1 Burkholderia sp. KCJ3K979 | reverse complement strand
CCGCCGCAACGCTGGTGGCGCCTCTACGACGATCCCGTGCTCGACGGTCTCGTGCGCGATGCGCTCGCGCAGAACCGCGATCTTGCGGCGGCCGTGGCGCGGGTCGAGCGCGCGCGCGCCGTGTTCGACGAGGCCGGCGCCGCGCGGCTGCCCGACACGACGGCCGGCTTCGGCGTCGACTACGGCAAGCACGCGCCCGACCAGATCGTTGCGGCGGCCAAGGACACCGATGCGCGCACGCGCTGGGGCTTCGCGCCGTCGTTCTCGCTGTCGTGGGAAGTCGATCTGTGGGGCCGCGTGCGCCATCTGGTCGATGCCGCGCAGGCCGACGCCGACGCGGTGCAGGCCGCGTCCGATGCGATGCGCGTCGTGGTGGCCGCCGAGACGACGGCCGCGTATGCGCAGGTGTGCGCATACGGCGAGCGGATCGACGTGGCCGAGCAGTCGGTCGGCATCGCGGACCGGCTGGCCGCGCTGACGGCGAAGCAGCGCGCGCACGGGCTCGTGTCCGACCTTGAAGTGGCGCGTTCGCGCGCGTTCGCCGACGACACGCGCGCCGATTTGCCGGCGCTCGTCGGCTCGCGGCGCGCGGCGCTGTACGAACTCGCGGTGCTGACCGGGCGCGCGCCCG
>NZ_JACFYV010000457.1:0-632 GCF_016759955.1 Burkholderia sp. KCJ3K979 | reverse complement strand
TCGCCGTGCCGCGCGGGCCGAGCGCCGAGCCGATGGACGTCGGCGATCGCACGGTCTACGTGGTGCGCAGCGGCGCGACACCCGACGCGCCGGGTGCGCGGCCATCGTCGCTGCGCCCGCAGGATCTCGAGGAACCGGTGATCGTCGTCGCCGGCGAACACGACGCGGCGCTCGCACCCGAGCTCGCGAACCGCTGGCAGAAGCCCGTCTACGCGGCCGCGCCCGACGCATTCGGTGCGGACGGCCAGCTGCGCGCGGGCGCGCGCGTGCTGCGCTTCGATCCCGCGCCGGAGACGGTCGCTGCGGCCCATGAAACCGGCCTGCCGGACGGCATCGCGCCCGACGATGCGCCGCCGACCGCGCCACGCGCGGCCGCCGACGACACGGTGATCGTGCTGGCCGGCAAGCGCGGCCCGAACGACCCGGCGATGCCGCGGCCGGCCGCGCCGCCCGAGCCGGTCAATGCGCTCGATGGCGTGTTCAGCGCGCCGAACCGCGTGCTCGTGCTCGTCAAGCCGGAACGCGCCGGCGCACCCGAACGGATGGCGGAACGCGACACGGCCGCGGCCGACCGCGGCACACGCGCGACCGACGATGCGGACGGCCGGGCCGCCCGCATCGTCGGTCGCGCG
>NZ_JACFYV010000456.1:0-635 GCF_016759955.1 Burkholderia sp. KCJ3K979 | reverse complement strand
CCGTCGACGTCGGCAGCGGCTACACGGTGGTCGAGATCAGCGGCGAACGCGTGCGCGACGTGATCGCGCGCGGCTGCCCGCTCGATCTGCATCCGCGCGTGTTCAAGCCGGGCCAGTGCGCGCAGTCGCACTACTTCAAGTCGCCGATCACGCTGATCCCGACCGGCGACGACACATTCGAGATCGTCCTGCGTCGCAGCTTCGCCGATTATTTCGTGCGCATCATGCTCGACGCCGCGGCGCCGCTCGTCTCATGAAGCCGTTCGACGAACCGCTCGTGGCGATCGACGCGCCGCGCCTGCGCGGGCGCGGCTGGAGCGTGTTCGTCGACGAACTGAAGGTGCCCGCGCGGATCGGCATTCATGCGCACGAGCATGAAGCGCCGCAGCCGGTCGTGATCGACGCGCGGCTCGGGTATCGGTGCGAGCCGAGCGAGCAGGGCGAGTGGATCGACTACGACGGCTATTGCGCGCGCGTGGCGTCGTTCCTGTCGCACAAGCCGCATACGCGGCTGCTGGAGACGCTCGTCGCGGATCTCGCGGTGCTGTCGTTCCGCGAATGGCCGGCGCTGGAATCGCTGACGCTGTCGATGTACAAGCCGAAGATCCGGCCGGGGACGAAGCGCGTGGGTGTGT
>NZ_JACFYV010000455.1:0-664 GCF_016759955.1 Burkholderia sp. KCJ3K979 | reverse complement strand
CGTATGGCCTGCTCGGCGGGCAGGCGGTGCTCGCGGTGCCGTCGATGCGCGCGAAGATCCTTGCGCAGCGCGATGCGCTCGGCGTCGGCTGGGTGCCGCGCCGGCGCGTCGCGTCGCTGCTCGCGCGCGGCGAACTGGTCGAGAAGCAGACGGCCGATCCGCGCGAGCCGAATCTGCTGTACGTCGCGTGGCACGGCGATCGTGACGGCCGCGCGCTGCAATGGTGGCTGGAGCAACTGCGCGAGCCGCGGCTCGCGCGGCGGCTGCTCGACGGGATCGATGTGATCGGGTGAGCGTGATCGGCTGAGCGCGCTCGCTCAAACATGTTCGACGTTTTCGAACAGGTCCGTCGTGCCCGTCGCACGGCAAGGCCGCGCGACGCGCGCATCCTGTGTTCACGGTCAACTCACCGGTTCACAGGAGAACATCATGCAACGCTTCGAAGGAAAGACGGTCCTCGTCACGGGCGGCAACAGCGGCATCGGCCTGGCGGCTGCCCGCGCATTCGCGGCCGAAGGCGCGCGGGTCATCATCACCGGGCGCGACGCCGAAACGCTGGAAGCCGCCCGTCAAACGCTCGGCGAAGGCGCGCTGGCGATTCGCAACGAAGCCGGCAGCGTCGCGTCGGCTCGCGCGCTGGCCGACGCGCTCGCCGCCGCCGGCG
>NZ_JACFYV010000454.1:0-667 GCF_016759955.1 Burkholderia sp. KCJ3K979 | reverse complement strand
TCGACCGGCCTGTCGTCGGCCAACAGCTCGATCACGTCCTTGTCGACCTCGACCTCGACGGGCCTGTCCTCGGCTAATAGCTCGATCACTTCGCTGTCGACTTCGACTTCGACGGGTCTGTCGTCGGCTAACAGTTCGATCACTTCGCTGTCGACTTCGACCTCGACCGGCCTGTCGTCGGCCAACAGCTCGATCACGTCCTTGTCGACCTCGACCTCGACGGGCCTGTCCTCGGCTAATAGCTCGATCACTTCGCTGTCGACTTCGACTTCGACGGGTCTGTCGTCGGCTAACAGTTCGATCACGTCGCTCTCGACCTCGACTTCGACGGGCTTGTCGTCGGCTAATAGCTCGATCACCTCGCTGTCGACTTCGACTTCGACCGGCCTCTCGTCCGCGAATAGCTCGATCACGTCGCTCTCGACCTCGACTTCGACGGGTCTGTCGTCGGCCAACAGCTCGATCACGTCGCTCTCGACTTCGACCTCGACCGGCCTGTCGTCGGCTAACAGTTCGATCACTTCGCTGTCGACTTCGACTTCGACCGGCCTGTCGTCGGCCAACAGCTCGATCACGTCCTTGTCGACCTCGACCTCGACGGGCCTGTCCTCGGCTAATAGCTCGATCACTTCGCTGTCGACTTCGACTTCGACGGGTCTGTCGTCGG
>NZ_JACFYV010000453.1:0-672 GCF_016759955.1 Burkholderia sp. KCJ3K979 | reverse complement strand
ACAGACCCGTCGAAGTCGAAGTCGACAGCGACGTGATCGAGCTATTCGCGGACGAGAGGCCGGTCGAAGTCGAAGTCGACAGCGACGTGATCGAGCTGTTAGCCGACGACAGGCCGGTCGAAGTCGAAGTCGACAGCGACGTGATCGAGCTATTCGCGGACGAGAGGCCGGTCGAAGTCGAAGTCGACAGCGACGTGATCGAGCTATTAGCCGAAGACAGACCCGTCGAGGTCGACGTGGACAGCGAATCGATCGAGCTGTTAGCCGACGAGAGGCCGGTCGAGGTCGAGGTCGACAGCGAAGTGATCGAGCTATTAGCCGAGGACAGACCCGTCGAGGTCGACGTGGACAGCGAATCGATCGAGCTGTTAGCCGACGAGAGGCCGGTCGAGGTCGAGGTCGACAGCGACGTGATCGAGCTATTCGCGGACGAGAGGCCCGTCGAGGTCGAGGTCGACAGCGAAGTGATCGAGCTGTTGGCCGACGACAGGCCAGTCGAGGTCGAGGTCGACAGCGAAGTGATCGAGCTGTTGGCCGACGACAGACCCGTCGAAGTCGAGGTCGAGAGCGACGTGATCGAACTGTTAGCCGACGACAGACCCGTCGAAGTCGAAGTCGACAGCGAAGTGATCGAGCTATTAGCCGAGGACAGGCCCGTCGAGGTCGAGGTCG
>NZ_JACFYV010000452.1:0-673 GCF_016759955.1 Burkholderia sp. KCJ3K979 | reverse complement strand
CGCGCTGCCGAAGCCGATGTCCGCGAGCCACGCCGCGCCGTCGAGGTCGATGCGCAGCAGCATGTGCGTCTGCGCGGTGACGATCTCGGGCGGCCGCATCCAGCGCACGCGCGCGATCAGCGGCGTCACGCGAAAACCGATCGTCGTGAGCGCGGTGTAGAACAGCTTGTTGAGTTCGAAGCAATAGCCGCCGCGGCGGCGTTCGATCACCTTGTCGACGAGCGCGGGCAGGTCGAGCGCGACGCGCGCGCCGGTCAGCGGATTGAGGTTTTCGAACGGAATCGCCTGCGGGTGCAGCAGATGCAGACGGCGCAGCACGTCGAGCGTCGGCTCGGCCGGGCCGTCGTAGCCGATGCGGGAGAAATAGTGCGAGAGGTCGAACGAGTCAGTCATGAACCGGCACCGATAAGGGAACACGCCACGATAGCATCGCGCGAAATCCCCATGGTGTGCGGGACTATTGTGCGTAGCCGGCGCGCGCGATGCCGGCCGCGCATCGCGCTTGCACCGGCACCGGCACCGGCACCGGCACTACGTTACGGCAGCAGCTTCAGCGCGGACGACGCTACCGGCGGCACCGAAATGCCCTGACTCGTCGCGAACTGTACGGCCTGGCCGAGCGTCGCGGCAAGCGACTGCAACTGGCCCGGCGCGCTTTGCGCGATATACGACG
>NZ_JACFYV010000451.1:0-683 GCF_016759955.1 Burkholderia sp. KCJ3K979 | reverse complement strand
TACGGATCAAAGCTCGTTTGCCAGCTCCCCGTAGCTTTTCGCAGGCTACCGCGTCCTTCATCGCCTGTGATCGCCAAGGCATCCACCACATGCACTTGTTCGCTTGACCCTATAACGAGTCTGTCTCATCGACAGTCGCTACAGGTTGAGTTCTCGCGTTGTGCCGTATTCCAATTTAAGTCGAACATAGAGTTCGAATCATCTTGAGATACATCGATACAATCACAACCCGGATAACTTCCACGTCCATCTCGAGACGCTTCCGCTATCCAAATTACTTACTTCTTCCAGATTGTTAAAGAACGACAGCCGATATCTGTTGATATCCTCTGACTGGCTCAATCGCCAATGCAAAATTCTCGGTTCAGTGTCTGAACCAAGCCCTTAGCGTTGGTGATTGGTGGAGGCAGACGGGATCGAACCGACGACCCCCTGCTTGCAAAGCAGGTGCTCTCCCAGCTGAGCTATGCCCCCATGTACAGAATTCCTCAGGTACCTACAGCCTTTCGGCATGGGCTGCTCGTAAGCGCTAAAGCGCTAACGATCACCGACACGTCAGACAATGGTGGGTCTGGTTGGATTCGAACCAACGACCCCCGCCTTATCAAGACGGTGCTCTAACCGACTGAGCTACAGACCCCTGAGTCTGTCTTTAATTTACAGCCGATAAGCGTGAGCGCTCA
>NZ_JACFYV010000450.1:0-693 GCF_016759955.1 Burkholderia sp. KCJ3K979 | reverse complement strand
AGCCCGAACACCGTGAACGGCCCGCTCGCCGGATCGCCGCGCACGACGATCGTGCGCTCGCTGCCGAACAGCCCGAGCATCTGCAGGTTGCAGTCGTACTGATCGGACCACAGCCACGGCAGCTCGGCATAGGTCTCGTCGGCGCCGAGCAGGTTCGCGGCCGCGACGGCCGGCTGGTTTTCGGCCACCTGCCACGATTCGATCCGCACATGCCGCCCGAGCAGCGGGTTGAAGTGCATCGTCACCTCGCCGGCCGCGAAGATCGCGGCATCGGCCGTGCGGCAGCCTGCGTCGACGCGTATCCCGTTGTCGACGTCAAGCCCGGCCGCCTGCGCCAGCTCGACGTTGGGCACGACGCCGATGCCGACCACGACGATGTCGGCCGGCACGTCGCCGCGATCGGTCTCGACGACTGCGCCGCCGCCCGGCGCGCGCCGAATCGCGCGCGGCAGCGTCGCCAACTGGAAGATCACGCCGCGCGCCTCGTGCAACCGGCGCGCGTACGCACCGACCACTTCCGGCAACGCGCGCTGCAGCAATCGCGGGGCCGGGTCGATCACCGTCACGTCGCAACCGAGCTGGCGTGCCGCCGCCGCGACCTCGAGGCCGATGAAGCCGCCGCCGAGCACCGCCACGCGGCGCCCGGGCACGAGTTGCGCACGCAACGCACGCGCATCGTCGACCGTGCGGACG
>NZ_JACFYV010000044.1:0-40374 GCF_016759955.1 Burkholderia sp. KCJ3K979 | reverse complement strand
CGCATATCGAACGTGTTGAGCGTCATCGCCACGAGCGCGTAATAGCCGAGCAGCGCGACGAGATTCACGACGGTCTCGTGGCCGAAGCGCGCCTGTGCACGCGCGAACGTCGCATCGCTCACGCGGCGCGTGTCGTACAGCTCGGTGGCGAACGCATGGATCAGCGCATCGTCGTCCGATTCGAATGCGGGCGCGACGCCGCGGCGGATCGCGTCGGCCGTCGCGGCCGGCACGCCGGCCTCGAGCGCGATCGGATGATGGATGTGCCACTCGGCCTGCGAGCGCCAGCGCGCGGCCGTCACGAGAATCGCGAGCTCCGACAGGCGCAGCGGTAGCCCGGTGCGATAGCGGCAGAACGCGCCGAGCTTCTGCGCGTGCTGGGCCAGCTCGGGGCTCGCGATCCAGCCGAGGAACGGCCCGTTCAGGTTGCCGCGCGGGCCGCTGAGAATGTCGGCGAGCACGGCCTTCTGTTCGTCGGTGGCCGATGCGGGATCGAAGGGTGGCAGTCTGTCTGTCATGGCGAGGATTCGGTGAGATCGGGGTTCATGCGCCGGCCGACGCGAGCGCCGCGCCGACCGCGCCGGACAGCCGCTCGACGATCGTGTCGATCTGCTGCGCGGTGCACACAAACGGCGGCGCAATCAGGATGTGATCACCGTGCACGCCGTCGATCGTGCCACCCATCGGATACACCATCAACCCTCTCTGCATCGCTTCGCGCTTGACCGCCGCATGCAGCTTCAACGCGGGGTCGAAGGTCGCCTTGGTGTCGCGATCGCGCACGAGTTCGACGCCGACGAACAGCCCGCGGCCGCGCACGTCGCCGACATGCGGATGCGTGCCGTAATGCTCGCGCAACGACGCACGCAGTTGTTCGCCGCGCGCCTTCACGTTGTCGAGCAGCTTGTCTTCGGCGATCACGCGCTGCACTTCGAGCGCGGCCGCGCAGGCGGTCGCGTGGCCGAGGTAGGTGTGGCCGTGCTGGAAGAAGCCCGAGCCGTCGACGATCGTTCGATAGATGCGGTCGCTCACCAGCGTCGCCCCGATCGGCTGGTAGCCCGCGCCGAGCCCTTTCGCGATCGTCAGCAGATCGGGCGCGACGTCGTCTTCGTCGCATGCATACAGGTAGCCCGTGCGCCCCATCCCCGACATGATCTCGTCGAGGATCAGCAGCACGCCGTACTTGTCGCACACCGCGCGGATCTTCTTCAGGTACGTGCGCACCGGCGGCACCGCGCCGGCCGTCGCGCCCACTACCGTTTCCGCGACGAACGCCGCGACGTTTTCCGCGCCGAGCTCGACGATCTTCCGTTCGAGCTCGTCCGCGAGGCGCTGCGCGTACGCTTCGTCGGTTTCGCCCGCCTGCTGGTCGCGGTACGCATAGCACGGGCTCACGTGGTGCGCTTCGATCAGCAGCGGCAGGAACGGCTCGCGCCGCCAGGCGTTGCCGCCGATCGCGAGCGCGCCGAGCGTGTTGCCGTGATAGCTCTGGCGCCGGGCGATGAAATGACGGCGCTGCGGCTCGCCCTTCTCGACGAAATACTGGCGCGCGAGCTTCAGCGCGGCTTCGATCGCCTCGGAGCCGCCCGATACGAAATACACGTGGTCGAGCCCGGCCGGCGCGGCGTCGACGAGCCGGTCGGCCAGTGCCTCGGCCACTTCCGTCGTGAAGAACGACGTATGCGCGTAAGGCAATTGCTGCGCCTGTCGCTTGATCGCGTCGATCACGCGCTGGTTGCTGTGGCCGAGACACGATACGGCCGCGCCGCCGCACGCGTCGATATAGCGTTTGCCGGTCGAATCGATGATCTCGATGCCGTCGCCTGCGACGGCAACGGGCAAGGTGGCGCGCGGGGCGCGATGGAAAACGGTCGTCATGCGTGGCCTCATGGATCAGGATGCGCGGTGTGCGCGTCCGGACGGCACGATGCGCGTCGCGAAGCGCTGCGTGCCGTGTTGATGAGCGGTGAAGTCGATCGCGGTGTCATGAATCTCGAACACCGCGGTCGCCAGCGTGTTCTCGTCGTCGGGATCGGCCGGATCGTCACGATAGATCGGCAGCCCTTCCGGCGCGCGATCGCCGAGCACGCGCAGCAGCGCGGCGGCGTCGATCGTGTCGATGCCGGGCGTCAGCGTATCGACGCGGCGCTGGCGGTCGGCCGACGACTGCGTGACGATCTGTGCTTCCGCATCGCAGCCGGCATGCACGAGATGATTCGCGTGCCCACTGAGGTGCGCGACGTCGACGACCGAGCAGCGCGCGACGCTCGCCTCGATGCTCAGCACGCGCGCATCGCCGGTCGCCCCGAGCGTGTGATGAAAACCGCTCGCGCGCCCATGCGATCGCAGCACGTCGGCGGCCGCATCGAGCGACGTCGCGTCGAGCACGGCGCGCGCGAGGATCATGCGCGGCACGCCCGGCGCCGGCGTGCGGATTCGCAGGTTGTTGATCGCCTGCGCGATACCCGCGCGGTTCGCGGCAAAGGTATGGCCCGGCAGCGATCCCGGGTAGTAGAAACTGATGAAACCCGGCTTGCCCGCCGGCTGCACGTCGACGAGCAGGCAGCGCTCGCGCAGGTACGGATCGCCGTCCTCGTTGTGCGCGATCCAGCGCGTGCCGTTCGCAGCGCGCGCGGCGAGCGTCGTGCAGCCGTCCGGCGCGTTGTGGATCAGCTCGCCACGGCAGTTCCACAGGAAGATGTCCTCGGCCGGCCAGCCGATGCCCGCCGCGATCCCGTCGAGCTCCGCGACGAGATCGGGATACGCGGCAAGCGCGGCCTGCCGCAGCACCGCGACGAACGGATCGCCGCGCCAGCGGCGCACGGCCTGCCATGCGCTGCTCTGCTGCATGTACGCGTCGAATACCGGGCGGGCAAGCTCACCCAGGCGCACGCCGATGTCGAACGGCGTGCCGGCGATGACGGGAGAAAGGGAAAGCGGCATGTCGGCGGGTTCGGTTCCGTTCAGGATACGTGTTTCAGGAATTCCTTCAGGCGCGGCGTCGGCGGCCGGTCGATCAGGTCGACCGGATGGCCGTCCTCGGCAATGCCGCCCTGATCCATGAACAGCAGCCGCGTGCCGACCCGCTTCGCGAAGCCGATCTCGTGCGTGACGACGATCATCGTCATCCCTTCGGTCGCGAGATCCTGCATCACTTTCAGCACTTCGTGGCGCAGCTCCGGATCGAGCGCCGAGGTCGGCTCGTCGAACAGCATCAACCGCGGCCGGATCGCGAGCGCCCGCGCGATCGCGACGCGCTGCTGCTGGCCGCCCGACAGCTCCGACGGGTAATGATTCGCGCGCGATTCGAGGCCGACCTTGTCGAGCAGCGCCATCGCCTGGTCGCGCGCGTCGGCGCGCGACGCGCCGCGCACCTGGATCGGCCCGAACATCACGTTCTCGAGCGCGGTCATCTGCGGGAACAGGTTGAACTGCTGGAACACCATGCCGGCTTCGAGCCGGATGTTGCGGATCGTCGTCGCGTTGCCGCGCACGCTCTGGCCGTCGACCAGCAGCTCGCCGCCGGTGATCTTCTCGAGCGCGTTGATACAGCGCAGCATCGTCGACTTGCCCGAGCCCGACGGGCCGACCACGACGACCACCTCGCCCGCGTCGATCTTCAGGTCGATGTTCTTCAGCACCGGCACGTGGCCGAAGCTCTTCGACACGTTCTGGAATTCGATCATGCTCATAAGATACGCATCCTCTTCTCGACGATCCGCAGCGTCAGCGTCATCGCGCCGGTCAGTATCAGATAGATGACGGCCACCGCACTCCAGATCTCGACCGCCTGGAAATTGCCCGCGATGATTTCCTGCCCCTTGCGCGTCAGTTCGCCGACGCCGATCACGATGAACAGCGACGTGTCCTTCAGGCTCACGATGCACTGGTTGCCGAGCGGCGGAATCAGCCGCCGGAACGCCAGCGGCCCGACGATCTTCAGCAGCACGCGCGGCATCGACAGGCCCATCGCGAGCCCCGCCTCCGTCAGCCCCTTCGGGATCGACAGCAGCGCGCCGCGCACCACTTCCGCGAGATACGCGCCGGAATTCACCGTGATCGCGATGATCGCGGCCGTCAGGCCGTCGACGCGGATATGCGCGAGCAGCGGCAGCGCGAAATACAGGAACATCACCTGCACGACGATCGGCGTGCCGCGGATCAATTCAATATAGACCTGTGCGAGCACGTTCATCGCCTTCGGTCCGTATGCGCGGAACATGCCCGCGATCATCCCGACGATGAAACCGCCCACCAGCCCCAGTAATGCGATGAACACCGTCAACCGGACCCCGTCCATCAGGTCCGGCAACGCCGCCCAGATCGCCGACCAATCGAAATTCACTTGTCGCTCCCCGTTCGATTCAAGACCGGCGCGGCCGCCCGGCCGCGCCATGGCGCCTGGTCACGCTCACATCTTCGGCGGCTCGGCGCCGAACCACTTCTTGTAGATCTGCGCGTAGCGGCCGTCGGCCTTGATCTTCACGAGCGACGCATTGACCTTCGGCACGAGCGCACTGCCCTTCGGGAAGCCGATCCCGTACTTGTCGCCGCTGACCGGCTGGCCCGCGACCTGCACCTTGCCCTTGCCTTCGTTGTTCACGAAGAACAGCACGTTCGGCGTATCGTGCATCGCCGCGTCGACGCGGCCGGCTTCCAGCGCGAGATAGGCCTGGTCGATGTTCGGGAACTGACGGACCTCCTTCGGCTTCAGGTGCGCCTTGATCCAGTCGATCGTCGCGGTGCCCGTCTTCGCGGCGATCACCTTGCCGTTCAGCTCGTCGATCGACTTGATCGACGTATTGCCGGCTTGCACCATCGCGGCGAGCCCGCTGTCGTAGTACGGCGCGGAGAAGTCGATCGCCTTCTTGCGCTCTTCCTTGATGGTCATCCCCGACAGCGCGACGTCGATGTTCTGCGTCTGCAGCGCCGGAATCAGGCCCGCGAAATCCATCGGCTGGATCGTATATTTCCAGCCCTGGTCCTTCGCGATCTCGGCCCACAGGTCGAGATCGAAGCCGACGTACTTGTCGCCCTGCTTGAACTCGAACGGCATGAACGACGTATCGGTCCCGACGACGAGCGTCTTGGTGTCCGCGTGCGCGAGGCTGGCGCCGAGCGCGGCAGCAACCGCGACGGCTTTCAGGAAGGAACGGCGACTCATGGCATTTCTCCGCATGGTTGAGCGATGTAACCGGCCGGCTGGCCGGGGAACGACGACATCAAGCCGCACCGCAACATGCGATGTTGAATTAGACCTTAGTGCAACAAGTGTTGTCAATGGCGATACTACGACAACAAAAAAGTCCGCAACAAATAAATGCATCGAGGCAAACCCGCGGCGCGCGGCGCGGATAGATCGGAGGAAAGCGGCGGCGGGGGGCGACATGCAAGGGGCGGGCGTGCAGGCGGGCTCAAGGCAGAGGGCTGAAGGGAAGGTTGCAGCGGCTGGCGCGGGCCGGCACGACGGCCGTCCAGCGCAACGCGTGCGGCAGGATGACGACCGCGCCATCGCCGCCCGCACATCGGTTTGCGCGGACGGCCGGCGATTCAACCAGCCGCCTCGGCGGGACGACCGTGGGCGCCAGGCCGGCAACCGCCGGCGCGGCTCAACGCAGATTGCGGAATTCGCGCGGCATCGCCGAACGACGGCGCACCGATACCGCCCCGCTCACGCCGCGACTCCGCTCGCCTGATGCGACACGAGCCGCGCATACGCGCCCTGCCGCGCGATCAGTTCCGCGTGACGCCCGGCCTCGATCACGGCGCCCTGCTCCATCACGAGGATCAGGTCGGCATTGCGCACGGTCGACAGGCGGTGCGCGATGATGATCGACGTGCGCTGCGTCATCAGGTCCTCCAGCGCCGCGCGGATCTGCTGCTCGCTGATCGTGTCCAGGTGCGACGTCGCCTCGTCGAGGATCAGCACCGGCGCATCCTTCAGGAACGCGCGCGCGATCGCCACACGCTGGCGCTGGCCGCCCGACAACTGCACGCCGCGCTCGCCGACGCGCGTCGCGAGCCCGTCCGGCAGTCGCGCGACGAAATCGCCGAGCGCCGCGTGGTCGATCGCGCGCTGCACGTCCTCATCCGACGCGTCGTTCGCGGCGAGCCGGATGTTCGCCTCGAGCGTGTCGTTGAACAGATAGGTGTCCTGCGCGACGAGCGCGATGTGCTGGCGCAGGTCGTCGAGCCTCAGATCGCGCAGATCGACGCCGCCGAGCGTCACGCGGCCCTGCTGCGGGTCCCAGAAACGCAGCAGCAGGCTCGCGACGGTCGACTTGCCGGCGCCCGACGCGCCGACCAGCGCGACCGTGCTGCCGGGCGGCACCTCGAAGCTCACGCGGTCGAGCGCGGGCACGCTGCGCCCCGGATACGTGAACGACGCCGCGTCGAACCGCACCGCCGGATTGCCGGGCATCGCATGCGCGCCGTCGGTCACCGTCACGGGTTCCTTCTCCAGCGCGCGCAAGCGGCGCGTCGACGCGATCGTGTCGGCAAGCTGGCGCGCGACCTGGCCGATTTCGGCCACCGGCATGAACGCGGCCACCGCGACCAGCACCAGCAGCGGCAACGACTCGCGCGGGAACCCGCCGCGTGCGCACAACCACGCGCCGAGCGCCGCGACCGCCAGCCCGCCGAGCCCGCTCGCGACTTCCAGCGCGGCGCTTTGCGTCGACAGATCGTCGAGCAGCTTCGCGCGCTGCCGGCGATACGCGTCGACTTCGGCCACGAATGCCGCGCGCCGGCGCGCGATCGCCTGGAACGCGGTCAGTTCCGCGAGGCCCTGGATCGTTTCGGTCAGATGCGCGCCGAGTTGGCCGAGCGCGTCGCGCGCGCCGGTGCCGAGCCGGTCGACGTCGCGCCGGGCCAGCACGGGCGCGAGCCCGGCCCACAGCAGGAACGGCAGCAGCACGAGCGCGAGCGGCCATGCGACCGACGCGAGCAGCACCAGCACGCCGGCCGGCACGAGCACCGCGACGAACGCGGGCGCCAGCGTATGCGCATAGAAATATTCGACGGTCTCGACGTCCTGCGTCGCGAGCGACACGAGATCGCCGGAACGGCGGCTTAGCAGCCCGGCCGGCGCGAGCCGTTCGAGCGTCGCGAACAGCGCGATGCGCATTTCCGCGAGCAGCCGGTACGCCATGTCGTGCGCGAGCCACGATTCGAGCCAGTGCAGCACGGCCGCGACCGGCGCGATCACGAGCAGCGCGGTCACCAGCCCCGTGCCGACGTGACCGCTCGGCACCGCGCCGACCACCCGCGCGCCGAGCACGCCGACGCCGATGAACGCGAGCACGCGGCCGATCCCGAACAGCACGGTCAGCACCACCTTGCCCTTCCACGGACGCACGAAGCGCAGCAGGGTCTGCAACGTTTCCGGCCAGCCGATCGTCGCCGCGTCGTCGTTCAGCGGCCGCACCTGCGGGCCCGACGACGCGCGGGCGGTCGTGCCCGCCGCCGCCGTCGCGCCGACGGACTCGGCGACCGCTTCCAGTTGCGGCCCCATCAGCCGGCGATACGGGCCGTCGCGCGCGATCAGCGCCGCATGCGTCCCTTCGTCGACCACCTGCCCCTGGTCGAGCACCAGGATGCGATCGGCGCCGATCACGCTGGACAGCCGGTGCGCGAGCACGAGCGTCGTGCGCCCGCGCGTGAGCCGGTCGAGCGCCTGCTGGATCAGCGCTTCGTTTTCCGCATCGACCGACGACAGCGCCTCGTCGAGCAACAGGATCGGCGCATCGCGCAGCAGCGCGCGGGCGATCGCGATGCGCTGGCGCTGGCCGCCCGACAGCATGAGCCCGCGTTCGCCGATACGCGTCGCGTAGCCGTCGGGCAGCGCCGAGATGAAGTCGTGCGCATTGGCCGCGCGCGCGGCGGCGATCATGTCCGCGTCGCTCGCGTCCGGGCGACCGAGCCGCAGGTTGTCGGCGACGCTGCCGTCGAACAGCGTCGCATCCTGCGCGACGACCGCGATCATCTCGCGCACCTGGTCGGCATCGAGCGTGCGCACGTCGTGGCCGCCGATCCGGACCGCGCCGCCCTGCGCGTCGTGCTGGCGCAGCAGCAGGCGCACGATGGTCGACTTGCCGGCCCCGCTCGGCCCGACGATCGCGACCGTCTCACCCTCGCGCACGGTGAAGCTCAACGCCGCATGGGCATCCGCGCGGCGCCCCGGGTACGCGAAGCTGACGCGATCGAACGCGATCTCCGGCCGCAGGCCGGGTACGCGCGGTGCGTCGACGGAAGGGGCATGGCTGCCCGCGTCGAGCAGCGCATGGATCGCATTCGCCGCCGACTGGCCGATCATCCCCTGATGCAGCACCGCGCGCAGGTCGCGCAGCGGCCGGAAGATCTCGCTGCCGGCCATCAGCACGATCAGCAGCGCTTCGAGGCTCATGTCGCCGTGCCGCACGCGCCACGCGCCCACCGCGATCGCCGCGGCCGCGCCGAGGCCGGTGCCGAGATCCGTGAAGAGCCGCGTCAGCAGCCCGAGCGCGAGCACCCAGAACGTGCTGTCCGACAGCGCGCGCGCCTTCGCGGCCAGCTTCGCGCCGAACGCGGTGCTCTGCCCGAACGCCTTCAGCGTCGGCAGGCCCTGCACCGCGTCGAGAAACTCCTCGCCGAACGCCTTGAACGCGGCCGAACGGGCGAGCGCCGCGCGCTTGTCGGCGCGATGCACGAGCTGCGGCAGCGCGAGCGTAACGAGCGCCGCGACCAGCAGGACCGCGGCCGTCGGCACGTCCCACCACGCGAGCACCGCGAAGATCATCAGCGGCGCGCACGCGGCGATCGCGAGCTGCGGCAGGTAGACGCCGAAGAAGGTCTGCAACTGCTCGACGCCGTCGACGACGGCCAGCATCACGCCGCCCGTGCGTTCGCCGCTGAACCATGCGGGGCCGAGCGCGGCGATCCGGTCGAACAGCCGCGCGCGCAGCGTGGCCTGCACGCGGCCGGCCGTGTGCTGCGCAAGCACCGTGCGGCGATGATCGAGCCATGCACGCAGCAGCACGCAGGCCGCCGTTGCAACGACGGCTTCGCCGATGCCGCGCGCCGGCGCGCCGGAAAAAACCAGCGCCAGCACGCGGCCGAGGAATACGAAGCGGAGGATACCGACACCCATCGCGAGCAGCCCGAGCGCGACGGCCGCCGCCACCCGCCAGCGCAATCCCGCCATCATTGCCCATAGTCGTCGGTCGAAATACATGAAGCCTCCAGTCGGTGTTTCGTTGCGTTTTTCTTGACCGGATCGAGGCTACCCGCGCCGCCCGCACGCGGCAAAAGATGATTTTTCAACGGGTGTTGAGTCAACTACAATACCCCGCATGTCGCACCTTCCTCCCCTCAGCGCACTGCGAGCTTTCGAGGCGGCCGTCCGCCTCGGCGGGTTCGCGCGCGCGGCGGTCGAGCTGAACGTGTCGACCAGCGCGGTCAGCCACCAGATCCGTTCGCTCGAGGAATCGCTGGGTGCAAGGCTGCTCGAACGCAGCACGGGGCTCGGCGGCATCAGTCTCACGCCGGCCGGTACGCGCCTGCTGCCGGCCGTCAGCGATGCGCTGTCGCGTCTCACCGACGCGTGCGCCGAGATTCGCGGCACCGCGCAACGGCTCACCGTATCCGCCAACGCGCCGTTTTCGTCGATGTGGCTCGCACGCCGGCTGGCGGAATTCTCGTCGCTTCATCCCGACACCCCGCTGCATGCGGTCGTGCTCGACGACGAGCCGGATTTCGCGCGCAGCGGCGTCGACCTCGCGATCGTGCACGTGCCCGCGCACCGGCTGCGCGCCGACGACGACGTGCTGATGCGGGAAACCGTGTTTCCGGTCTGCAGCCCCGAGCTGTTTCCGTACGCATCGGGGTACGTCTGCCGCTCGCGGCTGCTGCAGGAGATGCACGAGGACAGCCCCGAGATCGACTGGCGCAACTGGGCGGTGCATTTCGGCTTGCCGGACGACTTCGACACGAAGATCGTCCGTTACAGCAGTTTCAGCCAGGTGATCGGCGCGGCCGTGGGCGGCGCGGGCATCGCGCTCGGCCGCGTGCCGCTGATCGAGCCCGAACTGCGCAGCGGGCGTCTGGTGCCGCTGGTGCCGGGCCTCTCGCGCGATGCGTCATGGCGCTTCGTGTTGCGCCGCCATCCGTCGACGCGGCATCGGCTGCTCGATCCGTTGATCGCGTTCCTGCGCAGCGAAGCGGACGCGCCGCCGTTCGTCTCGAAGAAGGTTGCGCCCGCATCCAATGACAGTCACGCACGGGGCGCGGGCGGCGCCTGACGAGAGCCGGCATGCCAAGCCGCCCTCGGGTGGCCCGCGGGCCGCTTACGGCGTGGCGAAGAACAGCGCGACGATGCACGCCATTCCGCCGAACCACACGAGCGAACGCAGCGACGCCCAGTTCAGCAGGTACATCAGCGCATAGACGATGCGGATCGCGACGAACGCCATCGCGAGCTGGTCGACGCGATGCACGTTCGCGCCGTTGTGCCATGCCACCACCAGCGCGGCCGTGAACAGCGCGAGCGCTTCCCACGAATTCTGATGGGCGGCCTGCGCGCGGGCACGCCAGCCTTCGAGCTTCGCCAGGTAATCGCGCGGCGCGCGGTTGTCGTAACCCTTGCGGGCCTTGGCGAGAAACGTCATCGGGAACGGCAACAGCGCCACGATGAACAGGCACAGCTGGGACGTCGTCATCAAAGTCTCCTCCGTTATGATTACATTGATCAATGACAAGATCGCCGAGAGCTTAGCATTGCGCCGTGCCGTTCGCGCACCGGTTTTCTAGACGGGAGACTCGGCCGCGCAGGCCGCCGGGGAAGGCGCCCAGGCCGCGACGACACCAAAATTTCCACCAAATCGTCGATAAATACGTTAATTAAAACTGGTCGAACACCAATAAGATAGCGCTCGACACTGGCTTGACGCGCCATCGCGCCAGCCGGCCGTTTCCCTCCGCGCCGCCGTGCGCCGAACGACATCCGACCCGAGCCCTTGCCATGCCCCGTCCCATCGTCGCCCATATCCGCCCCGACGCCGTCCGCCACAACCTCGACTTCATCCGCCGCACCGCCGCGCAATCGCGCGTGTGGGCCGTGGTCAAGGCCAACGCGTACGGCCACGGCATCGAACGGATCTACCCCGGCCTCGCGGCCGCCGACGGCATCGCGCTGCTCGATCTCGACGAAGCCGTGCGCGTGCGCGAACTCGGCTGGGACAAGCCCGTGCTGCTGCTCGAAGGCGTCTTCGAGCCGGCCGACGTCGAGCTGGCCGATCACCACCGGCTGACGGTCGCCGTGCACTGCGACGAACAGCTCGAGCTGCTGATCGCCGCGAAGCCGCGGCAGCCGATCGACATCCAGCTCAAGATGAATTCCGGGATGAACCGGCTCGGCTACCGGCCGGCCGCGTTCCGCGCCGCGTGGGAACGCGCGGCGAGTGCGCCGTCGATCGGCAGGATCACGCTGATGATGCATTTCGCGAACGCCGACGAAGGCGAGGTCGACTGGCAACTCGACCAGTTCGACGCGACCACGGCCGGGATTCCGGGCGAGCGCTCGGTGTCGAATTCGGCGGCCGTGCTGTGGCATCCGCGCGCGCACCGCGACTGGGTGCGGCCCGGCACGATCCTGTACGGCGCGTCGCCGACCGGCGCGGCGCGGGATATCGCCGACACGCCGCTGATGGCCGCGATGACGCTGACCAGCAAGATCATCGGCGTGCAGACGCTCGCGCCCGACGAAACGGTCGGCTACGGCCGCCGCTTCACGGCCGACCGGCCGATGCGGATCGGCGTGGTCGCATGCGGCTACGCGGACGGCTATCCGCGCCACGCGCCCACCGGCACGCCGATCGCGGTGGACGGCGTGATGACGCGCGTCGTCGGCCGCGTGTCGATGGACATGCTGACCGTCGACCTGACGCCGTGCCCGAACGCGGGCATCGGCTCGCGCGTCGAGCTGTGGGGCGACCTGGTGAAGGTGGACGATGTCGCGGAAGCCAGCGGCACGATCGGCTACGAGCTGATGTGCGCGCTCGCGCGCCGCGTGCCGGTCGTGATCGTGCCGCCCGGCGCGGCGAGCGTGCAGCCGGCGCTGCGGACGGGCAGCTACGGGCGCTGACCGGCGTCGCTGCGGCGGTGCGGCGGTGCGCAACCGCGTCGCCGCGCATGCCGTGCGACTTACCTGCGGGCTGCCTTGGGCGGCCCGTCTGCGTTTATGGCGACCCGCCGACGCGCACCAGCGACGATGCGGTACGTCGTTGCGCGTTGCACACAACGACGAGAGACGAAGCGCTCCCCGCCCGCCTCCGTCAACGCATCACGAACGCCACGTCGGCTTCCGCTTCTCGAGGAACGCGTCGATCCCTTCGCCCGCATCCTCTTCCATCATGTTGCGCGCCATCACGTCGCCCGCATACGCATAAGCTTCGTCGAGCGGCAACTCGTGCTGACGATAGAACATCTGCTTGCCATAACGCACCGCGGCCGGGCTCTTCGCGACGATCTCCGCGACCTTGCGCGCGACGGCCGCATCGAGCGCGTCCTCGGGCACGGCTTCGTTGACGAGCCCCCACGCGGCGGCCGTCGCCGCATCGACGAAGCGCCCGGTCATCAGCATGTCGAACGCGCGCTTGGCCGCGACGTTGCGGCTCAACGCGACGGCGGGCGTCGAGCAGAACAGCCCGACGTTGATGCCCGATACCGCGAAGCGCGCGGTATCGGCCGCGATCGCGAGGTCGCACGCGGCGACGAGCTGGCAGCCGGCCGCCGTCGCGATGCCGCGCACGCGCGCGATCACCGGCACCGGCAACGCGCGCATCGCGAGCATCACGCGGCTGCACTGCGCGAACAGCGTGCGGTAGTAGTCGAGTTCGGGCTTGCCGCGCATCTGTCGCAAGTCGTGCCCGGCGCAGAACGCCTTGCCTTCGGCGGCCAGCACGACGCAGCGCACGTGCGGATCGGCCGCCAGCGTGTCGAACGCATCGTGCAGGGCCGCGAGCATCGCTTCGGACAACGCGTTGAACTGCTGCGGGCGATTCAGGCGCAGCGTGACGACGCCGTCGTGCGCGTCGCGCAACAGGATCGGCTCGGCAGTCTCGTGAATGGGTTCCATGGTGTTCCGCTCGACGGGGTTCGGCAGGTTTCGCGGCGAGGCGAACGAGCGTCCATCGCGCCCGCCCGCTCGCGGCATGTCGAGGAAATGGTCCTCCACATTCCGCACGGCGTCCAGCCGCGCCGCCGCATGCGCGTGCGTGGCGGCCTGCAGGCCACGGCGCAACGGGGGCGATGCCGCGCGAGCGTCAACGCCCCCGTTGCGCGGCTTCCGCACGGCCGGCAGCCCTCGCCGCCAGCGCGGCAATCGCGTAGGCGACACCCCCGAGCGCCGCGACCGCCCACAGCGCATCGGTCGGATCCGGCAACAGGATCGTCGCGGCGCCTGCGACGGCCACGCCGAGCAGGCTGCCGGCCTGACGCGCCGCGTTGAGGAACCCGGATGCCACGCCCGCCGCGTCGGCAGGCACCTGTTCGAGCACCGTCGCGATCATCGGCGCCACCGACAGCGCGGTTCCGGTGCCGAATGCGACCATGGCCGTCCAGACCACCGGCCACGGCGCATGCAGCGCGAGCGCAAGCGCGATCGCCGGAACGGCCAGCGCCGCCATCGCGAGGCCGTTCGCCATCAGCGTGACGGGGCGAACCCGGCCGTGCAGCTTTCCCGACAGCAGGTTGCCGAGCGACAGGCTCAGCGCGAACGGCAACAACGTCATCCCGATCTGCCGCGCGCTCATGCCGAAGCGCCCGTGCAGGTACAGGCTCAGCACGAACAACAGCCCGAAGTAGCCGACATAGACGAGACTGCCCATCAGGTTCATCGCGACGAACACGCGATTGCGAAACCACGCGAGCGGCACCATCGGATGGCGGGCACGCCGCTCGACGGCGACCAGCACGACGGCCGCGAGCACGGCGATCAGCAGCGCGCACCGGACCTCGGTGGCGCCGGCGCCGCGCGTGGGCAATTCGATCACAGCGAAACACAGCGCGCCGAGCGCCGCCGCACCGACGCACTGGCCGGCCCAGTCGAACTGGCGCACCTCCCGCGCGGCCGCTGCCTGAACCAGCGCCGCCGCGCCGGCAAAGGCGACGGCACCGGTCGGCACGTTGATCAGGAACGCGCTGCGCCAGCCGAAATCGTCGACGAGGATGCCGCCCAGCACCGGCCCCACGGCGACCGCGACCGACGCGATGCCGGCCCACACCGCGATCGCCCGCGCCCGCTCGGCCGGCACGTCGAAGGTGCTGCGCACGATCGCGAGCGACGCGGGCAAGAACAGCGCGGCGCCCATGCCCTGCGCGAAACGCGCGGCCACGAGGAGCGCCACCGACGACGCGACGCCGCACGCCGCCGATGCACCGACGAACAGCGCCAGCCCGGCGAGATACACGCGCTTCGCGCCGAACCGGTCGGACAGCGCGCCACCCGCGAGGATCAGCGCGGCGAAGCTGAGCGTATACGCGTCGACGATCCACGCGAGTTCCGCGACCGTCGCGCCGAGGCTCGTGCGCATTGCCGGCAGCGCCACGTTGACGATCGTCGAATCGAGCACCGCCATGAACATGCCGACCGCGACGAGCGCCAGCGTCAGGCGCTGCTCGCGCGCCGTCGGGCGGCTCGGCGCGGCCAGCGGAACGGTGGAAACGGGGACGGAAACGGAATGGCAATCGGACATGACACCTCCAGGCAGATGCCCGGAGTCTAGGACCCGGCGCGCGATGCGGAAAAGTGATAATTTCGCATTGGCATGATGCAGATCTGCATCACCGATTCCCGTCCGCCGCCGCTTGCCCGATGACACAATCGATCCGTATGAACTGGGACAACGCCCGCTTCTTCCTCGCGCTGGCGCGCACCGGCACGCTGCGCGGCGCCGCGGCGCAGCTGAACGTCGATCAGGCAACGGTCGGGCGCCGGATCGCCGCGCTCGAGGACGAACTGTCGGCCCGGCTGTTTCTGCGCACGCCGTCCCTCTATGTGCTGACGACCGCCGGCGAAGCGCTGCTCGAACCGGCCGAAACGATGGAACGCGCATCGCTGACGATCGAACGCCGCGTGATGGGGCTCGACGAGCAACTGGCCGGGTCCGTGCGCATCGCCACGACCGACACGCTCGGCAAGCGTTTCGTCGTGCCCACGATCGCCAACTTGCGGCGCAGGCATGCCGGCATCGACGTCGTGTGCGTGACGTCGGCGCAAATCACCAACCTCACGCGCCGCGAAGCGGATCTCGCGATTCGCACGTTGCGGCCGGAATCGCCGGACCTGATCGTCAGGCGGCTCGGGCATCTCGAAACGGGCATCTACGCATCGCGCCGCTATCTGGCCGAACGGGGCGAACCGGTCGCGGGCAGCGCGTTCGACGGACACGATCTGGTGATGTATCAGCAACCGGTGGTGCCGACGATGTGGGACGCGCTGTGCGGTGAACCGACTTCACGCGGCCGCGTGATGTTCCAGACCTCGTCGACGATGATGCTGGTGGAAGCCGCGCTGGCCGGGCTCGGCATTGCGGAGCTGCCGTGCTTCCGCGCCGACACCGAGCCGGATCTGGTGCGACTCATGCCGCAGCGGTGCAATCATTTCGACGTGTGGCTCGTCGCCCATGCCGATCTCTACAAGACCGCACGCGTGCAGGCGGTGATCGAAGCCGTCGTCGACGAATTCGCGACGGCGGCGAGCGCGACGACCGCCGCCCGATAACGCGGGTTTCAGGCTTCCGCGTCAGCGCACCGAGGGGGTTCTCCCGCTGCGCGAGGCACGCACGCCCGACCACACCTGACCGACGCCGACGGCGAAAAAAACCATACCCATCGCGCCGATGGTCAGCACGGTGCCCCAGATCGCGCCGAACGTGTTCATCCGCGCGGTCGTCCTCGGCGCGTCCGGCGCGTAGCGCACTTCGACCGTCGCGCCGTCCTCGACGCTGACTTCGCCGCCTTGCGCATAGTCGACCTGCTCGCCCGCGAGCGTCGTGAACGTGATCTCCGGATGATGCGGGCCTGCGTTCAGCTTGACCACGCGCCCCGGTACGACGACCGAGGTTCGCAGGAATTCGCGTGTCGACTGCGCGTACAACGCAGTGCCGATCAGCATGCACGTGCCCACGATGGTAAAAACGATGCCCTTCGCGATCCGCCACTCGATGTGCTGCGCAGCGGGTCGCCCGATTTCGGATGCCATCTGCTTCGTTCCGCTCCTGATGTTCGTCAATGCCGGGCATGCGGCGCATGATGCGCCGCCACGCCGCCCTCGGCATCCGGCAGGATACGGACATCCCGGCACGCTGTAAATTGCGTACGCAAGCGGCTCGCCGGCCGCGCGCGTCAGCCCGCGAGCTTCTTCAGCGCGTCGAGCACCGCATCGCCCTTGAACGGCTTCACGATCCAGCCCTTCACGCCGGCGGCCTTGCCGCGCTCCTTCATCGCCGGGCTGCTTTCGGTCGTCAGCATCACGACGTTGACCGCCGTGTTCGCCAGTTCGCCGCGAATCTTCTCGACCATCGTCAGGCCGTCCATGTTCGGCATGTTCACGTCGCTGATCACGAGACGCACGCCGGGCGTCGCCTTGAGTTTCGCGAGCCCGTCCTTGCCGTCGACGGCCGTCGCGACGTCGAGCCCGTGATTGCGCAGGAAGCCTGCCACTTCGTCGCGGACCGTGCCCGAATCGTCGACCACCAGAATCTTTGCCATGTCGTATTCCCCTTTCGTCGTTGCTGACTTCAACATTCAAAACAGTTCGAGTTCGCCCGCCTCGACCATCGGCCCGACGTCCTGCACCGATTCGCGGAAATCCTCCGGCGACCAGCTCAGGCTGAACACGAAACGCTGGTCGAGACGGACCGAACGCCCCGATGCCGGATCGGTCATCCGGTACTTGAAACAGAGCTGCGGACAGTCGCCGCCGAACGAGATGAACTTCTGCTTGTGATTGACGACGAGCGGCACCTGCACCGGATGGCGCGCCAGCGCCTCGGCGTCGCCGAGATAGCGGTTCTTGAACGCGCCCCACACGAGGTTGGTCAGCTCGCCGAGCACGCTGTTCACGTCGCGGAAATCCGGCGCGCGACCGCCGTCGCCGTCGCGCGTGCCGCCGAGCATGTCGAGCAGCGGCTGCTCGCTCGTCTGCAGCAGCATGTAGCCGCGGCACCATGCGCTTTCGAGCGCGATCAGGCTGAACACCTCGCCGAAGATGATCTGGTCGCGCACGATGCACGGCGTGTCGTGCTCGATCGTCATGCCCGGGAACAGGCTGTCGATGCGCGCCTCGGTGATCTCCGAGATGCCGCGCACCAGCGCGTTCGGGTAGTCGCGGCCGAACAGGTATTCGTCGATCGCGCGCTCGAGCGGCGTCATGTCGTCGGCGACGTAGGCCGCGCACGCGACCCGCGCGAGCGCATCGGGCAGCCCGTCGCGCGACGCCAGCGATTCGCGGCGCAGGATGATCGGCAGCTCCGGGCGCAGCGCGTCGATCTGCGTCGCGATGATCGCGCTCTCGGCCGGCGAGCCGCCGTAATCCTCGGCCAGCAGGATCGCGCCGAGATCGATGTTCGAGCGCAGCACCTTCAGCAGCCGGCTGCGCCGCACGGTCAGGCCGACCAGGTTGTGCGCGTCGCAGAAACGCTTGATCGCATCGGCGTGCACGCGGCTGTCATCGAGCACGAGCACCTTGCTGACGGGTTGGTCTTCGGTCATCTCATCGATTCCTGAGGGTCGTCGGTCAGAACAGTTCGAGCTCGCCGCCGGTGTCCACCGCGGCCGTTTCCGGCACGTGGAAATCGACCGGCGCGTTCGCGCACACGCACAGCGTCGCGCCGACCCGCACGTCGCCGTCGAGCGTCAGGTCGTACGCGGCCACGTAGTCGGGTGCGAGCGCGTGCATGTAGTCGATGCTCGCGCCGCTCAGCAGGTAAGGCGTCGACATCCCGAGATCGGGAAACGGCGCGGTCAGCGCCTGGTTGATCGCGCCGCAACACAGGTTCGCGACTTCCATGAACGCGTCGGTCAGCAGCCGCTGGCTGTTCGTGCCCGCCGTCGTACCGGCGAAATGGCGGCGCGTCGCGTCGTCGTCGCTGAAGCGCAGCGCGAGCAGCAGGCGGAAATGCAGCGCCGAGATCGTCAGCACGACCACATGCTCGGGCACCTTCGGCTTCGATCGCGACTTCGCGTGCCCCCGATCGGGCGCGTCGGGGTCGTGACCGGCGGCCGGCCGGATGTCGCACGCGCCGCCGGCCGCGAGCCGCGTGCGCGCGGCATCGAAGAAGATCCGCTCGAAACCCGCCGTCGCCTGCGCGCTGATCACGCGGCCTCTCCTTCGATCCGCGCATGCAGTTGCCCGGCCAGCGTCTCGACGGTCGCGAGCGCGGCCGTGATCATCTTGCCGCCGCCCTGGATGTCCTGGAACGTCGCGGCCGTCACGAGATCGTTGCGGTTCAGGCTGTCGCGATAGCTGTTCGACAGTTGCTGCGAGCGCGCGGCCAGCCCGCGCACCTCGCTCGCGACGATCGAGAAACCGCGCCCGGCCGCGCCCGCGCGCGCCGCCTCGATCGACGCGTTCAGCGACACGATCGACACGTGCGCAACGATCGCCGACAGCTCCAGGTTCTTCGCGCGCATGTCCTGGTTCTGCGTGGTCAGCGAGATCATCTGCTCGTGCCAGCGCTCGAACGTGCCGGCCAGCCCGCGCAGGCGCGCGGCTTCGTCGGCGATCTTCATCGCGTGCTGCGCGAGCGCCGCACGGTCGGCCGACAGCGCCTGCAACGCGTCGCGCTGCGCGCCGTTCGCCGAGATCTCGCGCGTCAGCGCCTCCCCGAGCTGCGCCTCGCGTCGCGCCCATGCGTCGGCCGCTTCCGCATGCGCGGACGCCGCTTCATCTGCGCGTGCGGCGGCTGCGTCGAGCGCGTCGCGCAACGCGTCGGCCTCGCGCGCCAGCGTCGCGACGAGCCGTTTGCGCATCGCACGAAACACGATCGCCGCCGCCATCGCGACGACCACGCCGCCCGCCAGCGCAGCGGCCATCTGAGTCATCCACGCCTGCACGATCACGCCGTCACTCCGCTGCGTCGATATCCGCGACGCGTGCGCGCTGCGCGTGCCCCGTGCCGGGCGCGGCGCCGTCCGCCGCGAAGCGTGCCGGCAGCGACACGATCGTCTCGAATGCGCGATACGGCGCACCGACGCGATCGTCGGTGAAGCGCAGCGCGATATCGCCGCCGTCGCGCTTCAGGAAGTTGCGCACCGCGTCCATGCCGACGCCGCGCCCCGATACTTCGGTCACCGTCTGCGCGGTCGAGAAGCCCGGCCGGAAGATCAGCTCGGCGACGTCCTCGTCGGACAACGCCGCCTCGTTGCCGGCATCGATCCAGCCGCGCTCGCGCGCGATGCCGCGAATCCGGTCGAGCGCGAGGCCGCGGCCGTCGTCGGCGAGCACGAACCACAGTTCGCCGCCGCCCACGCCGACCGCGATGTCGATCGTGCCGGATGCCGGCTTGCCGGCCGCGCGCCGCGCGTCGGATGACTCGATCCCGTGGTCGATCGCATTGCGCAGCAGGTGCATGAACACGTTCTTCAGCGTCGCGACGATCTCGCTGCGCACGCGCTGGCTGTGGCTGTCGATATGCACGACGGGCGCCGGCTTGCCGAGCTCGGCCGCGAGCGACGGCAGCGATTCGATCACGCCGCCGAGCGCGTCGCCGATCCCTTGCGTGCCGAGCTGGCTCAACATGCGGCGCACCGCATCGCGCGCCGCGTGCCAGTCGGACGCGTTCGCCGGATCGGCGCCGTCGAGCACCCGCAGGCTCTCGCTGATGTGTGCGCGCTCGACCATCAGGAAATCGGCGCCGTTCGGCGCCGGCTCGCCGCTACGGCCGAGCGTGACCGCGTTGATCGTCGCGTAGTGGTCGACGGCCTCGCGTACGCGCGCCAGATCCTCCATCAGCGCGTCGCGGTTCCACTCGGGGCCGCTGTCCGCGCGGCGCAGCGACTCGTACGCCTGCTCCGCTTCGTGGACGATGTTCGTCAGATGCTGGAGGCTGTACGTGCGCGCATTGCCCTTGATCGTATGCATGTTGCGGAACAGCGCCGCGACGATCGAATGATCGACGCGCTCGTGCTGGCGAATCATCCGCTCGTTCTCGCTGAGGAAGCCCTTCGCGCTGTGCACGAAGTCGTGGAACTTGTCCTGGCTGATCGACAGAATCTCGCCGATCATCTCGAGGCGGCGCTGCTGTTCGCCGGCCTGCGCGGTCAGCTCGCGGATCTCGGTCACGTCGCGCACGCACAGCATCAGGCGCACCACCGTGTCGGTCTCGTCCGTGATCGCCGACCAGCTCAGGTCGAGCCACTTCTCGCGGCCGTCCGGCATCCGCTTCGCGACTTCGTTGACGAGCAGGTGTTCGTTGAACCCGAAGTTCATGCTGTCCTCGCCGAGGCACGCATGCACGGCCGCGTCGACCTGCGAGCGCGCGTCGGCGCCGATCGCCGAATCGTCGAACACGAGCGCCATCAGGTCGCGGCCGGCGATGTCGTTCGTCTCGAAGATGGTTTCGAGATACGCCGAATACTCCGCGTGCACGACGCCGCCCTCGACGACGGTCAGGATGCCCTGCTGCATGTTCTGCAGCATCGCCTGGATGTCGGCCGTCTTCTGCTTCAGCTGCGCAGCGTTCTCCTGGATCTTCTCGATCATCCCGTTGAACGCGACGATCGAATGGCCGATCTCGTCCATCCGGCCCACCGGCACGCGGCGCGTGAAATCCTGGCTCGTCGCGATCTCGCTCATCGCCGTCTGCATCCCGATCAGCGGGCGCGTGATCTGGCGATACAGCACGAAGCCGAGCGCGGTCAGCAGCACGATCACCGTGCCGGCGACGCCCGCGATCGCGGTCGCCGTGGTCGCGAGCATCCCGTTCAGCGCGCCGATCGCGTCGTCCTTCTGGCGGTTCTTCTCGACGCGCAGCGTGTCGACGATGCTTTCGAGTTCGTCGCGATACTGCGCGACGTTCGCGAACAGGTAGGCCTGCGCCATCTCGGCCTTGCCGTCCGTCTTCATCTTCACGGTGTCGGCGATCGCCGCGAAATAGTTCGCGGCGCTGTCCTTCGCCTGCGCGACGAGCCCGACCTGCGCTTGGCCGACCGCCGATTTCGCCTGCGCGTCGAGTGCGGCGCGCAGCGCGGCCTGCTTCGCCTTCAGCTCGTCGCGCGCCTGGGCGGCGGTGTTCGCGTCGGGCGCGTAGACGAGCGTCATCGTCGCGATCTGGATGTTCTTCACATCGGCGACGAGATCCGCCGATGCGAGCGCGCTCGGCACGATTCCCTGGGTGACCTGACGCACCTCGGATGCGCTCTTGCGCGTCTGGTACACGGCGTAGATGCCGATCGCGGACAGCGCGAAGAACGTCAGGACGACTAGCAGCGTAATGCGATGACGGATGGTCATGAGTACAGCTCCCCGCAGCGATCCGGGTTCGATCGCCCTTTGGTCTATTGAAAGAATGTGAGCGCCGAATTATCGGGGATGGTGTATGACTGTCCGATGACCGAAAATCAATCGGTCATTGAGGAAAATGAAATGGATAATTGCGCGGGGAAAAGCCTAAAGTTTTTTGTCGGCTTGCCGTTAACTTTGGGCCACCATACCCGGTAAGGATGCGGCGTTCGACGAAGCACAGGAATAGCGGATATTCATTGTTTTATTCATGCCTCGCCAAATCCGTTTTATTGAATGCCGGCAAAACGTTTGCGCATTATCGGCGGGCCGGTTTGTTTTGGTATTTTTTATAATCGTTGCAGTATTCGCCTGGCTGGTTCGTTAATGTCGACCCCGCACGATCGACCGTTCAGCCTTCGCTCGGCTCGGCGAGCCAGTCTTCGAATTGCAGCCGCGGAACGCGCTCGAATTCGCGGACGTTGTGCGTGACCAGCACCAGGTGCCGCGCACGCGCCTGCCCTGCGATCAATGCATCGTATGGACCGATCGGCGTGCCGGCCGCGATCAGGTGCGCACGAATTTCACCCGCATGCTGTGCATCCTCGGTGTCGAACGATACGACCTCGAACTGCAGCGCGTTGACACGCGCGACGTTCGCAGCCGCTCGCTGGCTCTTGTACGCGCCGTAATAGAGCTCGTGCGCGACGATCGCGGGGATCCCGAAATCGGCCGGCCGCCAGGCATGCAAACGGGCCAGTATCGCCGGCTCGCCTTTGAGAATGGCGATCACCGCGTCGGTATCCAGCAGGAACTTCATTCGAACACGTCCAGACCCGAGCGCTCCTGACCGGACGGCTGCGTGGTCGCGGCAGCCTCGAAATCGGCGTCCACCGGACCGATCAGCGGTGCCAGCCAAGCCCAGTCTTGCGGCATCGGCTCGAGAATGACGGCCGCCCCGTGGCGGCGGATGCGGACCTCGGCCGTATCGAAGCGGAAATCCTTCGGTAGCCGGACAGCCTGCGAGCCGCCATGCTTGAAGAGCTTTGCAGTATCCATCGCTCCACCTTCACGTATCTACAGAATGTATCTATTTTATCAACTGTACGTGAGAATGACGAGTCGTCCAATCGGCCTGTCGTCGGCGTATATCCGGGCCGTCCGGCCATGCGTGGCCGCGTGACATCGCGATCTGCTCCGCAACGCATGGTGCCCCGATTCATTCCGCCCAGGAAACAATCAATCCCGCCCCGGCGATTCCTCTCCCGATCCGCCCGCTCTAGACTGTCGCATCGACCTCTTTCCGGACCCACGCGATGACAGACGCCCTGCCGCTGACCACCGATCCCGATTCCGGCCTGCAGTACCGTGTACGCCCGGCCGCCGGCCGTCCCGCCGCCCGCCTGTTGCTGCTGCACGGCGTCGGCGGCAACGAAACCAACCTGCTGAACGTGGCCGACGTGATCGATCGGCGCATCGAAATCGCGTTCCTGCGCGGCCCGCTCACGTTCGGGCCCAGTCAGCATGCGTGGTTTCCGGTGCGTTTCGGCCCGAACGGCCCTGAAATCGATGCCGCGCGTGCGGACGAGAGCCGCGTGCAACTGATCACGCTGCTGCATGCGCTGCGCGCGCGGGATGGCGCAGCGCCCGCGTTGCCGACCGTGATCGCCGGCTTCAGTCAGGGCGGCATCATGAGCGCGAGCGTCGGCCTCACGTCGCCCGGCGACGTGAGTGCGTTCGCCGTGCTGTGCGGGCGCATCCTGCCGGAAATCGATCCGCTGATCGCGCCGCGCGATGCATTGAGCACGCTGCACGCGCTGGTGATGCATGGCCGCTTCGACGACAAGCTGCCCGTCTCGTGGGCGGACAAGGCCGACGCGAAGCTGACGGCGCTCGGCGTCGCGCACGACACGCGGCTGTATGCGGCCGGCCATGAGCTGACCGCGGAGATGGCCGGCGATTTCGGCCGATGGGTCGGTGAGCGCGCCGGGTTGAACTAACTGAATGTGAACCGAACGCACCAGGGGCGCCGGCCCGCGAACGGACCGCCCCCCCCCGGTACATGCCGTCACGCGTTCCGCGCAGGGTCCGCAACGCCACGCACGGATGCAGGCTTCGCCGCCGCCCGCTCGCGCTCGGCGCCGCGTTTCGCCAGCTTCCAGCCGATCACCAGCGCGAGCACGACGACCGGAATCGTCGCGATGGTCCACGTGCCGCCCGGATAGTCGAACGCCATCAGCACCAGCACGCCGACCAGGAAAGCGAGCGTGAGCCACGACGTGAACGGCGCGCCCGGCATCCGGAACGACACGGCCTTCATCTCGCCGCGATCGACCGCGCGGCGGAACAGGATCTGGCACATCACGATGAAGCCCCACGTCGTGATGATCCCGAGCGACGCCATGTTCAGCACGATCTCGAACGCCTGGGCCGGCACGATGTAGTTGAGCGGCACGCCGATCGCGTTGATCGCGACCGTGATCAGGATGCCGCCGTACGGCACGCCGCGCGCGTTCATCCGCGACACGAAACGCGGCGCCGAGCCGCCCATCGCGAGCGAGCGCAGCACGCGGCCCGTCGAATAGAGGCCGGAATTCAGGCTCGACAGCGCGGCGGTCAGCACCACGACGTTCATCACCGTACCGACGTACGGCACGCCGAGCTTGCTGAAGAACGTGACGAACGGGCTTTCGTGCGCGCTGTACGCGGTCCACGGCAGCAGCATCGTCAGCAGCACGACCGAGCCGACATAGAACAGCGCGATGCGCCACATCACGCTGTTGATCGCCTTCGGCAGCACCTTGCGCGCGTCCGCCGTCTCGCCCGCGGCAACGCCGACGAGCTCGATGCTCGCGTACGCGAACACGACGCCCTGCACGATCAGCACGGCCGGCAGGATGCCGTGCGGGAAGATCCCGCCGTGATCCGCGACGAGATGCAGCCCCGTCATCTGCCCCGCCACCGGATGGCCGCTCGCGAGAAATACCGCGCCGACCGCGAGAAACACCGCGAGCGTGCCGACCTTGACGAGCGAGAACCAGAACTCCATCTCGCCGAACACCTTCACGCCGATCATGTTCATCACCGACACGATCCCGAGCGCGCCGAGCGCGAATACCCATTGCGGCACGTCGGTGAACACGGCCCAGTACTTCATGTAGATCGCGACCGCGGTGATGTCGACGATGCCGGTCGTCGCCCAGTTCAGGTAGTACATCCAGCCCGCGACGAACGACGCGCGCTCGCCCATGAACTCCCGTGCGTACGACACGAAGCTGCCGCTGGTCGGCCGGTGCATCACGAGCTCGCCGAGCGCGCGCATGATCAGGAACGCGAACACGCCGCACACGAGATACACGAGCGCGAGCGCCGGCCCCGCGCTTTGCAGGCGCCCGCCCGCGCCGAGAAAGAGGCCGGTGCCGATCGCCCCGCCCATCGCGATCATCTGCACGTGGCGTGGCTTCAACTGCTTCGCATAGCCGGCTTCGTGCGACGCGAACATCGCATCGGGGTCGGCATGCACGGCATCCGCGCCGCCGGCCGGGCCGGCCGGGCGCTCGCTGGGGTGTGTCATCGTGAGTCTCCGTTGTTTGTTGATGTGTCGCGCCCCGCTACGGAGGCGCTTTCGGTACGGCTGCGAGCCGGCCGGCGTCAGAACGCCCGCGGCCGGATCAGCGCTTCGGGCTGCAGCGCTTCGTCGAGTTGCGCGTCGGTCATCAGTTCGTGCGCCAGCACGACCTCGCGGATCGATTTGCCGGTCGCATGCGCTTCGGCGGCCACGGCGGTCGCGCGCTTGTAGCCGATGTACGGGTTCAGCGCGGTCGCGAGCGCGACCGAGCGCTCCATCGTTTCGCGCAGCCGCTCGGGATTCGCGGTGATGCCGCTCACGCATCGCTGCGCGAGCGTCGTGCAGGCGGCCGTCAGGTGGCTGAAGCTGCGGAACAGCGCGCTCGCGATCACCGGTTCGAACGCGTTGAGCTGAAGCTGGCCGGCCTCGGCCGCGAAGGTGATGGTCAGGTCGTTGCCGAACACCTCGAACGCGACCTGGTTGACGACTTCCGGGATCACCGGATTCACCTTGCCGGGCATGATCGACGAGCCGGCCTGCACGGGCGGCAGGTTGATCTCGCCGAAGCCCGCGCGCGGGCCGCTCGACAGCAGCCGCAGGTCGTTGCAGATCTTCGACAGCTTGACGGCGATCCGCTTGAGCACGCCCGACACCTGGACGAACGCGCCGCAATCCTGCGTCGCTTCGATCAGGTTCGGCGCGGTGCTCAGGTCGAGCCCGGTGATGCGGCGCAGCGCGGCCAGCGCCTTCTCCGCGTACTGCGGGTGCGCGGTGATGCCCGTGCCGATCGCGGTCGCGCCGAGGTTAATCTCGCGAATCAGCCAGCCGGCTTCCTGCAGCCGCGCGATGTCTTCCGTCAGCATCACCGCGTAGGTCGAGAATTCCTGGCCGAGGGTCATCGGCACCGCATCCTGCAATTGGGTGCGGCCGAGCTTCAGCAAGCCGGCGAACGCGTCGGCGCGCTCCGCGAATGCATCGCGCAGCCGCGCCATCGCCTCGAGCAGGTGTTCGACCGCGAAGCAGGTCGCGATGCGGATCGCGGTCGGATAGACGTCGTTGGTGCTCTGCGCGAGATTGACGTGCTCGTTCGGATGCAGGTATTCGTACTGCCCGCGCGCGTGCCCCATGATTTCGAGCGCGCGGTTGCAGATCACCTCGTTCGCGTTCATGTTGGTCGACGTGCCGGCGCCGCCCTGGATCACGTCGACGACGAACTGGTCGTGCAGCCGCCCTTCGCGGATCTCGACGCACGCGGCGGCGATCGCATCGCGGTACGGCCGCGGCAGCAGCCCGAGTTCGCAATTGGCGTCGGCCGCCGCTTCCTTCACGGACGCGAGCGCCATCACGAGGTACGGCAGCGACGCAATGGTGCGGCCGGAAATGTCGAAATTCTCTTTCGCGCGCAGCGTATGGACGCCGTAATAGGCGGTATCGGGAATACTTCGTTTGCCTAAAAGATCCGCTTCGACGCGGAAGCCGTTTTCGGTCATCGTGCCCCTCCTGGATGTCTCGTGCCGCTCGTCGTTCGCCGCTTCCCGACGCGACGGGTTCGCATTCTATGCCTTTGCAAAAACAAGCTCGCTTCTGTATTATCGAAAGCGGTTTTGCGTGAGACGCAACAGCGAGAATCGAATGAAAAAAGGCGCGAGAGAAACCGGCATCGATCATCTGGGCGCGATGCGCGCATTCGTGCGGGTGGTCGAAACAGGAAGTTTTTCGGCGGTCGCGAAGGAGATGCACGTGTCGACGTCGACCGTCGCGCGCAAGGTCACGGCGATCGAGGAGGCGCTCGGCGTCGCGCTGCTGCACCGCTCCACGCACAGCGTGACGCTCACCGAAGCCGGCCACATCTACCTGGAGCGCGCGGTCACGCTGATCGCCGATCTCGACGACACGCTACGCGTCGTCGCCGAGCTGAATGCGCAGCCGAGCGGCCCGCTGAAGCTCACCGCGCCGGTCGCGTTCGGCCGCCGCCATCTCGCGCCGCTGATCGCGCCGTTTCTCGCGCGCTATCCGACGATCCAGCTCGACGTGCGGCTCACCGACAACCACAACGACCTCGTGGCGGGCGGCTTCGACCTCGACATCCACGAAGGCGAGAACTACCTGGACAACCTGGTCGTCCACCGGCTGTCGCGCAACGACAGCATCCTGTGCGCGACGCCCGGCTACCTCGACCGCTGCGGGCGCCCCGCAACGCCGGAGGACCTGACGCACCACAACTGCCTGCGCTACGTGCACCCGGAAGGCGATCCGCGCTGGGCGCTCGTGCGCGGCGACACGCAGCACAGCGTGCTGCCGGCCGGCAATCTCGTCACCGACCACTCGGAGCTGCTGCTGGAAGCGACCTGCGCGGGGCTCGGCATCGCGGAATTCGAGATCTGGCTGGTGCGCGACCTGCTCGCGAGCGGCCAGCTCGAAGCCGTGCTGCCGCGCTACCGGCTGCAGAACCGGCTGACCGGCGAATTCATCTACATCGCGTATCTGGCGAACCGGCGCAGCTCGGCGAAGCTGCGCGTGCTCAAGGATTTTCTGGCGGAACACCTCGCGCAGATCGGCGAGCTGTCGGAGCGGGAACTGGCGAAGATTCGCGACGCTCGCGCGTAGCGCGCCGATGCGGGGCCCGGATCGCGGGCCGCGCATCGGCGCGGCCACCGCGTTCAGGCCGCCTGCAAGTCGAACGGGAACGTCGCGTGCCCGAACTCGACGCCCTGCGTGTTGAGCATCCGCGGCCGGTGGAACGCGGCCAGTTGCGCGCGCTGCTCGGCCGTGCCGATCCGCAGCCGCTCGAGGATTTCGCTGACGACCATATACAGCACGTCGAGATTGCCGTCCTCGATCTTCACCGAGATGCCGAGCGCACCGTCCGCGCCGAGTTGCCGCGTGCGTTCCGACGCGCGCACGCCGATCCCGTAGCACGCATCGGCGCCGAGCTTGCCGACCACCTGCCCGCCGAACGCGTTCATCAGCACCGTGCAATAGCGTCCTTCGCCCGCGACCAGTTCCGGATAGGCGGTCATCGCGCGATGAATGCGCGCCAGTGCGCGCACCCGATCGGTCACCGCGCCGCCCGCTTCCACCGCGTCCGCGCCGTCGGCCAGCGACGCGTACAGGCGCGCCAGCCGGTCCAGCGAGAACGCCGGCGTCGGCAGGTTGCAGCCGTCGATGCCCCAGTCGACCTCGTCGTCGCGCAGGCCGCACGCGTCGGCCACCACCTGCTTCACGCGTACCTGCATCGGATGGTCGGGCAGATGGTAATCGGCGATCGCCGCGCCGATCGCCTGCGCGCCGGCCAGCATCCCGACATGCTTGCCCGAACAGTTGCTGCATACGCCGGTGGGCGTGTAGTCGCGCTTGATCCACGACCGGTACACCGCATCGGACAACGGCGGATGGCCGCCGCAGCGCAGATCCGATTCGTGCGCGGCCACCTTCGCGAGCATCGCGCGCGTGCGTTCGATGTGGCGATCCTCGCTGCTGTGCGACGCGCACATCAGCGCGATGTCCGCGTCGTCGAAGCCGAAGCGTTCCGGCGCGCCCGTCTCGATCACCGACAGCGCCTGCGCCGGCTTGGCCGCCGACCGCGCGAGCGTCATCCGGTACGGATCGCCGAACCGGGCCAGCAGCCGGCCGCGTGCATCGACGACCGCCACATGGGCGACGTGCGTGTTCTCGATCGCATTGCCGCGGTACGTGACGACCGCTGCGCGTGGGGTCTCCATCCTCTTCTGTCTCCTTGCTCGCGGGCCTGATGCCGGGGCCCATCCAACCGGTACGGCAGTGTAGCGAGTCGTCGCCGCCGCGCGTCGGCCCGGTCGTGGAAAGCGGTGTTGCGTCCGACGCAAAGGCGGTCGCCTTCCACGAAAGCCCGATGGCGCGCTACGCGTCCAGCGCGAGCAACGCGAACGTCGCGAGCCAGTGCTCGCCCATGTAGTCGCCGGCCACGTGCGCGAGCGCGCTCGCGAGATGCCGGTCGGCCGCATCGAGCAGCTTCGCGCGCCGCGCATCGCCTTCCGGCAGCGCGCCCGCCAGCGAACGCTGGCACCACGCGCGGCTCAGGTTCAGCCCGTCGAGGTGCGCGATCTTGCCGTCGCTGCGGTCGCTGACCGTCGCCGGCTCGAACAGCGTCGCCGGCTCGCCTTGCGCGAGATCGGGCAGGAAGCGCGCGAACCAGCCGTCGAATTCGGCGGCCGGCAGCACGCGCCGCATCAGTTCGGCTTCCATCAGCGCGGGCGACAGGAATTCGTCGCCCGACGGCTCCCACGCCTGGCATGCGACGTCGTTCAGGTGCCAGCGCTTCGCGGTATCGACGATCAGCGCCGCGAGCCCGTCGCGCCGCGTATCGCGCGCGAAATCGAGCGCGAGCGCCAGCGCGAACGCGGTGTTGAAGTGCGTACCGACGCGCAGCGGATAGGTGGCCTTCGGCAGGAACGTCTCGAAGCGCGACACGAACAGGTCGGCCAGCGGCGCCAGCGTCTTCGCCCAGCGCGCGGCCTGCGGCAGCACGCCCTTCAGCGCGAGCCGCTCGAGCTGCGCGACGAGCGCGAGCAGCCACGCCCAGCCGTACGGCCGCTCGAAGCCGGCGTTGTGCGGCCGCGCGAGATACGCGCGCTCGCCGGCGACGTTCGCGTCGGTGAAATGCGCGTCGACGATCGCGACGATGCGCTCGGCCTCCGGCAATGCCGGGAAGCGTTCGAGCACGCGCAGCACAAGCCAGTAGCCGTGCACGCACGAATGCCAGTCGTAGCTTCCGTAGAAGATCGGGTGCAATGCGCGCGGGCCCTGCACGTCGTGCGGCCCTTCGAGCGCATGCGTGAGCTTGTTCGGATATTCGCGGGTCAGGTGCGCGAGCGCGAGCGACGCGAATTTCGACGCGAGTTCGGGGGTGAGTCGGTCGGTCATGAGGATCTCGTCCATCGAATCAGAAGCGGAATACGAACGCGTACATCAGCAGCGTGTTCACGGCCAGCAGCAGCACGGCGGTCGGCCACTGCGCCTTGATCACGCCGTTCTTGTCCTTCAGTTCGAGCAGCGCCGCGGGCACGATGTTGAAGTTCGCGGCCATCGGCGTCATCAGCGTACCGCAGAAGCCGCTCAGCATCCCGATCGCGCCCATGATCGCCGGATTGCCGTGGAACTGGTGGACGATCAGCGGCAGGCCGATGCCGGCCGTCATCACCGGGAACGCGGCGAAGCCGTTGCCCATGATCATCGTGAACAGCGCCATGCCGACCGTATAGGCCGCGACCACCGCGAACGGCGAATCGATCGGCACCCAGTCCTTCACGAGCCCAGACACCACGCCGCCGACGCCCGCGACCGCGAACAGCGCGCCGAGCGCCGCGAGCATCTGCGGCAGGATCGCGGCCCAGCCGACCGCATCCATCGTGTGGCGCGCCTCCTTCAGCGCATGCACGGGCGAATCGCGCAGCATCGCGAGCGCGACGACGAACGCGACGATCGTGCCGAGCACGAGCGAGATCAGCGTCACGCTCTTCGGCTCGACGAACGGCACGAGCTTCAGCGCGAACGTGCCGATCAGCGTGACGAGCGGAATCAGCAGCGCGGGCAGGAACAGCCGGTTGCCGAAGCGCTGCGCGAGCGTCTCGCGCCGCCCGGCCGCCGCTTCGCCGGCCTCGTCGGACCGGCCGCGGCCCAGCTTGCCGGAGCCGGCGATCACCGCGAGCGCGATCGCGAGGCACCCCGTCACGAAATGCGGCAGCAGCGCGCCGAACAGGAACGTGACCGCGTAGATGGCCCAGAACGCGAAATTGACGACGCGCCGCGGGTTCGTGCGATCCGTCAGGTTGAAGTACGCGAACGCGGCGAACATCAGCCCCGCGAGCGTGTACAGCGATTCGAGGCCGATCATCGCGCGCCCTCCTGCCTGACCAGGCCGAAGCCGCGCGCGAGCCGGCGATCGAGCAGCGCGAGGCGCGTGCAGTGGATCAGCAGCGCGGCGATCGCGGTCGGGATCGCCCACACCGACAGGTGCAGCTGCTCGATGGCGATGCCGTTCTGTTCGAGAAAGCCCTTGATCAGCAGGATCGACTGGATCGCGATGAAGATGTCCTCGCCGAAGAACACGGCGACGTTGTCGGCGCCCGACGCATGCGCGCGGATCTGCTGGCGCACCGCCTCGGGCAGCTCGCCGTGCCGGCCGACCGCGGCGGCCTCGGCCATCGGCGCGATCAGCGGCCGCACCATCTGCGCATGGCCGCCGAGCGACGTGAGGCCGAGCGCGGCGGTCGCCTGGCGCAGCACGAAGTACAGCATCAGCACGCGGCCCGTGGTGGCCGCCTGCACCCGCGAGATCATCCGCTTCGCCTGCTCCTTGAGCCCGTTGCGCTCGAGCAGCGCGATCACCGGCAGCGTGAGCCAGATCAGCCCCATGTAGCGGTTCTCGGTGAACGCCTTGCCGAACGCACTGACGATGTCGACGAAATTCAGCCCGCCCGCCAGCCCCGTCGCGAGCCCAGCGATCGTGACCACCAGCAGCGCATTGAAGCGCAGCGCGAAGCCGATCACGACGATCGGCACCCCAATCAGCACCAGCATTTCCCCTCCTTGTGTCTGGACGCGCGGCACTCCGGCCACGCGCGGCCGGCCCGGTTTGCATCGGGCTCGGACGGCGCAATCTAACACGAGACTTTATCGATAAAAAGTCGACAATTTGCCGGTTCGGGTAAACGTTGAAGCCGATGGACACCGTGCCCGCGCCATGTGTCGGCCGCGTTTCATCGGATGAATCGGGCCGCCCGGCGCGCGTGGCGCAGCCCCGGGACGCCGACTACACTGAAGAGCATCGGCAACGTACGGGAGAGCCGCCATGATTGACGTATTCCAGACTATCGGCAGCCGCGCGTTCTCCGCTCATCTGGCGAAGGACGGGATGGTGACGCTGATGGAGCAACGCCATGAAGTCGACCGCGTGACGCTCGCGACCGCCTATGCCGCGCTGGTCGAGGAAGCCGAGCAGGAAGCCGACCTGCGCGACGCGACGGTCGAAGGGATGATGCGCGCGCTGATCCAGGGCTACGCGCGCAGCCATTGACGGCGTGGCGGCACGGCCGCCGCGCGGCCCGATGCGCGCTACGGCCCGCTACGCGGCCGGCATGCCCGCGCCCATGCCGAACCACCGGCCCTCGCGCAGTTGCCGGTAATCGGCCTGCGTGAAGATGCTCAGCAAGTTCGCCACCGCGCCGTTGCTGGCACGATCGCGTTCCGTCATGAAGGCTTCGACTTCGTCGCGGCCGGCGAACAGGATCGTGCCGAAATAACGCTCGCGCTCGGCGTCGGAGAGGTTCGTCGCGCTCAGCTGGTACGGATGGTGAAGCGCCGCGAACAGGAAGTAGTAGCGCTCGGCATCGTCGCGCAGCACGCGCACCGCATCGGGTTCGACCGGAAAATCGCGGTCGAACGACGCGTGCCCGCTCTCGATGTGGATCCGGTACAGCAAACGGCCGTCCTGCTCGATCACGATCGGCGCGTACGGGTCGCGGCTGACGAGGACGGTATAGGGCGCGCTCATCCGGTTCTCTCCTTGCTTTTTTGTCGATGCCGGCACGGTAACATGCGGACTTTTGCGGCCTGTCGGACAGGATCGACCGCCCCGCGTGCCGACAATGCGGAATCGCCATAGAGGAAACGTACTGAAACCGCACAATGCGCATATTTTTCGATTGCCGCCGCCCGCGCCGCATGACAGCATTCGGGCGTCGCCAACCGAAAAGAATGCCGTGCCGTCCGGCCGCCGATGCCGCCCGGCCGCGCCGAACAGGCTGCGCCCTTCCATGAACCCGGCCCACCTCCAACACTACGAACCGACCGGAGAATTCCGCTTGTGAACATCGGCATCGTCAACGACCTCCCGCTTGCCGTCGAGGCGATGCGCCGCGCGATCGCGCGACGGCCCGAGCACCGCGTGCTGTGGGTCGCGACCGACGGCCCGCAAGCCGTCGAACTGTGCGCCGCGCAGCCGCCCGACATCGTGCTGATGGATCTGATCATGCCGAAATTCGACGGGATCGAGGCGACGCGGCGGATCATGCGCTCCGAACGACCGTGCGCGATCCTGATCGTGACGAGCTGCATCGGCTCGAACGCCTGGCGCGTGTTCGAGGCGATGGGCGCCGGCGCGCTCGACGCGGTCGACACGCCGCGGCTCGGCGACGGCGCGGCCGGCGACACGACGAAACTGCTGCTCGCGAAGATCGACCAGATCGGCCGCCTGCTCGACGCACCGGGCGGCTCGCGCCTCGCCGGCGCGGCCGCGCGCGGCGGCGCCGGCCCGCTGATCGCGATCGGCGCATCGGCCGGCGGCCCCGGCGCGCTCGCGTCGATCCTCGGCAACCTGCCGGCCGATTTCAATGCGCCGATCGTGATCGTGCAGCACGTCGATCGCGCGTTCGCCGAAGGCATGGCGCAATGGCTCGACGGCCAGACCCGGCTCGCCGTGCGCGTCGCACGCGAAGGCGACCGCCCGCAGCCAGGCGTCGCGCTGCTCGCCGCGACCGACGATCACCTGCGCATCACGCGCGCCGGCACACTCGAATACACGCGGGAACCGGCCGCCACGCCGTATCGTCCGTCGGTCGACGTATTCTTCAACAGCCTGACCGAGCACTGGCCGGGCCGCGTGATCGGCGTGCTGCTCACGGGGATGGGCCGCGACGGCGCGATCGGCCTGAAGGCGCTGCGGATGAAGGGCTACCATACGATTGCGCAGGACGAGGCAACCAGCGCCGTCTACGGGATGCCGAAGGCGGCCGCGACGCTCGGCGCGGCGCGGGCGATCCTGCCGCTCGGGCGCATCGCGGGCGAACTGGCGGCGCTAGCGCGGATCTGAACTCCGACGATGACCACGCGCAACACCCATGCCTGCCCCTGCAACGACCGCGACCACCGCCACGACCCGCATCGACCATGACGATTGACCTGACTCGACCGCCGGGCGGCCCGACCGCGTCGCCCGCCGACGCGCCGGCGATGGTGTTGCTGGTCGACGACCAGACGATCGTCGCGGAAGCCGTGCGGCGCGCGCTCGTCGACGAGGAAGGCATCGACTTCCACTACTGCCCGCGTTCGGACGACGCGATGGCAACCGCGGTCGAGACGCGCCCGACCGTGATCCTGCAGGACCTCGTGATGCCGGGCACCGACGGGCTGAGCCTCGTGAAGGCGTACCGCGCGAATCCGGCGACGCGCGACGTGCCGATCATCGTGCTGTCGACGCAGGAAGAACCGGTGATCAAGAGCGCCGCGTTCGCGTCCGGCGCGAACGACTACCTGGTCAAGCTGCCCGATCGCATCGAACTCGTCGCGCGCATCCGCTACCACTCGCGCTCGTACCTGAACCTGCTGCAGCGCGACGAAGCCTATCGCGCGCTGCGGCAGTCGCAGCAGCAATTGCTCGAGGCCAATCTCGAACTGCGGCGCCTCACGCACTCCGACGGCCTGACCGGGCTGTCGAACCGGCGCTATCTCGACGAATACCTGGCCGACGAGTGGCGGCGCGGCGCGCGCGAGCGCAGCGAGCTGTCGCTGCTGATGATCGACGTCGACAACTTCAAGCTCTACAACGACACGTACGGACACGTATCGGGCGACAGCGTACTCAAGCAGATCGCCTCGACGATCGAGCGCTGCCTCGGGCAATCGGGCGATTTCGCCGCGCGCTTCGGCGGCGAGGAATTCGCGGTCGTGATGCCGGCCTCGTCGCCGGGCGCCGCGCGGCTGCTCGGCGAGAAGATCCGGCTCGCGGTCGAGGCGCTGCGACTGCGGCACGCGCATTCGTCGACGGGCAACCACACCGTGACGATCAGCATCGGCGGCGCGAGCATCGTGCCCGCGCCCGGCCTGCCGACGACCGTCCTGATCGAGGCGGCCGACCGCGCGCTCTATCGCGCGAAGCACGAAGGCAAGAACCGGGTGGAGATCGATCCGTCGTCGACGCCGCCAGGCGCCAGCGGGTTCGGCGCGCGCTAGCGGAACGCCGCCGAGCGCGCGCTTATGCGGCGCCGAGCCGGCGCGCGTAATCGCTCACATCCAGCGGCCGGCTGAACAGATAGCCCTGCTGCATGTCGCAGCCGATCTGCTGCAGAAACCACGACTGCGCCTGCGTCTCGACGCCTTCGGCCGTGACCTTCATCCCGAGCGAATGCGCCATCGCGACGACCGCCTGCGTGATCGCGACCGAGTCGTGATGATCGGGCACGCCCGACACGAACGAGCGGTCGACCTTCAGGTTGTGCAGCGGAAAGCGCTTCAGGTACGCGAGCGACGAATAGCCGGTGCCGAAATCGTCGACCGAGATCCGCACGTTCATGTCCGTGAGCGCTTCGAGCATCGGCAGCACGGTATCCGTGTCGTTCATCAGCACGCCTTCGGTGATCTCCAGTTCGAGCGCCGACGGGTCGAGCCGCGTCTGCGCGAGACAGCGGCCGACCGATTCGACGAGCCCCTCGTGAAACTGCCGCGGCGACAGGTTGACGGCCAGCATCAGGTCCGGCGCGATCGTGCGGCGCCACTCGGCCGCCTGCCGGCACGCGGTTTCGAGCACCCACTGGCCGATCGCGACGATCAGCCCGGTATCTTCCGCGACCGGAATGAATTCCGCCGGCGACATCGGCCCGAGCTCGGGGCTCGTCCAGCGCAGCAGCGCCTCGGCGCCGACCGTGCGGCCGCTGCGCGCATCGACGACGGGCTGATACGCGAGCCGCAGCAGGTCCGACGCGAGCGCGCGCCGCAGCGACTGCTCGATCGCGAAGCGGCGCTGCAGCCGCAGGTTGAGCTGCGCGGTAAAGAACGTGAAGTGGTTGCGACCGCGCTGCTTCGCGTCGTACATCGCCGAATCGGCGTTGCGCATCAGCGTCACGGCATCGTCGCCGTCGCGCGGCGCGACGCTGATGCCGATCGATACGCCGAGCCAGTATTCGTTGTTCGCGATCGCGAACGGCTTCGCGATCGCCTCGATCACCTCGCGTGCGAGCACCGACAGGCGATCGGGATCGTCGCAATCGTCGACGAGGATCACGAACTCGTCGCCACCGACGCGCGTGAGCGCGTAGCGGCCCTCCCCGCAGGCCGCGAGCCGCGCGGCGACGCTGCGCAGCAGCGCGTCGCCGGCGTCGTGGCCGGCCGTGTCGTTGACCTTCTTGAAGCCGACCAGATCGATGAACAGGATCGCGACGCGCGCGGGCCCGGCCGCCGCGTCGTGCGCGCAGAACAGCTCGCGCATGCGGTCACCGAGCCAGCGGCGGTTGTAGAGGCCCGTCAGCGCGTCGCGGGTCGCCATGTAGCGCAACTGCTGCTGCGCTTCGCGCACGGGGCCGATGTCGTTGAACGACACGAGCACCGAGTCGGCCTGCGTCTCGCCCGGCCTCACGATCGGCACCGCGTTGCCGCGCACCCAGATGATGTCGCCGTCCGCGAGACCGAAGCCGACCGTATAGTCGAGCATCGGCGTGGCCGTCTCGAGCGCGCGCCGGCTCGGCCAGTCGTGCGGGTCGAGCGGCGTGCCGTCCTCGCGCAGCTTGCGCAGGATCACCGTCGACAGCCGGCGGCCGACGAGTTCGCCCTTCACGCGCATCATCCGGTTTGCGCTCGGATTGCTCGCGATCACGACGCCTTCGCGCGATATCACGAGGATGCCCTCGCTCAGGCTGTTGACGACGAGCCGGTGATGTTCCTCGCTGCGCGCGAGTTGTCGTGCGATCCGGTCCTGGTGCACCGCGAGGCCGACGCTGTTGCCGATATCGCGCAACAGCGCGGTTTCCTCGTCGCTCGGCCGGCACGGCCGGTGGTGATAGACGGCGAACGCGCCGAGCACGGCGCCCGCATCGTCGAGGAACGGCACCGACCAGCACGCGCGCAAGCCCAGCGGCAACGCGATGGCGCGGTAGCCGGCCCACAGTGGATCGGTTTCGATGTCTTCGACGGCGACCATCCGGCGCTCGTACATCGCCGTGCCGCACGAGCCGGCCGCGGGCCCGATCGTCGCGCCGTCGATCGCCGCGCTGTACTGCGCGGGCAACGACGGCGCCGCGCCGACGCGCACGTGCACGCCGTCCGTATCGAGCAGCAGGATCGTGCAGCACGCGCCGTCGCCGAGCAAAGCCTCGGCACGCCGGCAAACCTCGACCAACAGTTCCGGTAGCGGCGTGTTGCGCGTGATCAGCCTCAGTACGCTCTGCTCGGATGCGAGTACTTCCGCGGCGAGCCCGAGGCTGTAGCGAGAACTTTGCGGTTCGGTATTCAATATGAATCCTGCCGTCTGTCCGACCGGGTCTGATGCGCCCGATTCGTTATCGATATTTCGTGCCTTTCGTACCCTGTCCGCCCCGGGTTTACGCCGATACCCGGTGCGCCCCGTTTCGCGCGCCGAGCCAGGGCGCGCCGAAATGTATTTAACACCAATCCGTGACGATCGGCGTATCCGCTTGCATCAGGGGATACGCTCGGTTGCCGGCCGGCTCGCCGGCGGCGACCGGCGCGCCGCCAGATTGCTGCGCCGCACGAAAACGCGGGCGCGCCGCCCCGTCAATCCTTCCGGATGTGCTCGGCCAGGAAGTCGATCAGGAGGCGCACGCGCGGCAGCAACCCGCGCCGCGACGGAAACACCGCGTGCACCACGCCGCCCTTCGGCGCCCAGCCGGGCAGCACGTCGACCAGCGTGCCGTCGCGCAGGTCGTCCTCGACGACCATGCACGGCAGTTGCACGATGCCGACGCCGTGAATCGCCGCATCGCGCAGCGCGTGCATGTCGTCGGTCACGAACCGCGGGTGATGGCGCAACTGCGCATGCTCGCCGTTCGGGCCGACCAGTTGCCACACGTGATGCCGCGCCGGCCCCCAGTCGAGGCTCGGCACGCCGATCAGCTCGACCGGGTCCGACGGCGCGGTGCGCCCGTCCAGCCACTGCGGCGCGGCCACCAGCCGCTGCGGGCTGTCGGCGAGCACGCGCATCACGAGATCGCTGTCCTCCAGCGGCGGAAAGCGCACGCGCAGCGCAAGGTCGAACCCTTCGCTCAACGGGTCGACGCGGCGATTCGTCGCCTCGAGGTGCACGTGCACCTGAGGATGAATCGCCATGAAACGTGCAACGAGTTCGCTCACGCGGAATTCGAGCAAGGCGGTCGGGCAACTCACACGCACGATGCCGCGCGGCTCCGCGTGCCGGCGCTCGATCACCTCGCGCGCCGCGTCGGCTTCCACCAGCACGGCGAGACAGCGCTCGTAGAATTCGCGCCCGGTTTCGGTGACCGTGAAATGGCGCGTCGTGCGCTGCAGCAGCCGCACGTCGTACCGCGCTTCCAGCGCCGCGATGCGCCGGCTCAGCGTCGATTTCGGCACGTCCAGCGCGCGCCCGGCCTGCGTGAATCCGCCGTGTTCGACCACCTTCACGAAATAGTAGAGGTCGTTCAGGTCATCCATGATTGTTCCATTCATAGAACACTGACGGCATTTTAAGGGACTGGAACACCCGTTGTTGCACGCTTAGCATCGTGTTTCGACGTGGATCGATGTCGCCGCGACCAGCGGGATTTTTTTCAGCCGGCTACCTCGCTCGGCCGCACGGTTCACTACGCTTGAAGCATTCGCCCGCCGTGCAACCGGAGTCGGACGTTTGCGACAGCGCGAGCGTGCAGCCGCGGCGAGTGTCCCGACACCGCGGCCGCGCCAACCTGGAACCTCGGGATTTCCCTTCACTTCCTGCACTGTCTCTGGAGGCAACCATGGCAAGCGAACCGATTCGCGACCCCGCGAACGACCACCTGCTCACCCCGCAGAATTCCGCGTTCATCGTCATCGATTACCAGCCGGTCCAGGTGAACTCGATCGCGTCGATGGATCGCCAACTGCTGATCAACAACATCGTCGGCGCATCGAAGGCGGCGGTTGCATACGACCTCCCGATCGTCCACTCGACCGTCAACGTGAAGACCGGGCTGAACAAGCCGCCGATCCCGCAACTGCGCGCGGCGCTCGAAGGCTATCCGACCTACGACCGCACGAGCATCAACTCGTGGGAAGACGTCGAGTTCCGCCAGGCCGTCGAGGCGACCGGCCGCAAGAAATTGATCATGACGGCGCTGTGGACCGAGGCATGCCTGACGTTCCCGGCGCTCGATGCGCTGAAGGCCGGCTACGAGGTGTACGTGGTCGTCGATGCGGTCGGCGGCACGTCGGTCGCCGCGCACGAAGCCGCGCTGCGCCGCATCGAGCAGGCCGGCGGCCAGATGATCAGCGTCGCGCAGTTGTTCTGCGAATTGCAGCGCGACTGGGCACGCAGCGCCACCGTGCCGGCGTTCATCAACCTGTTCATCGAAACCGGTGGCACGGCCGGCATCCAGTTCTCGTACGACAAGAGCTGACCGGCGAGGGCGCGCGCGGCGGCCGGCGCCGTCCGGCCGGCGCCGCGCGCCCTGCCCCCGCTCGCTGGCGCCGGCGTGACCGGCGCGCGAGCCACCTATCGCGGCCTCCCCGGCCGCGTTTTCGTATCCGTGATTCAATGTCGATCGAACCGGCGCCGCGCCATCCGGCGGCACGGCGATGTGAACCCTCATCGAACGACCTTCACTGGATCACCATGACGAACCCTGCCGAAATCAAGGCGCTCGTTTTCGATGTCTTCGGAACGATCGTCGACTGGAGAAGCGGTGTCGCGCGCGGCGCCGCCGCATTCCTGGACCGCCACGCGCCGACGCTCGACCCGTTCGCGTTCGCCGATGCGTGGCGCGCCGAATATTCGCCGTCGATGGAAGAAATCCGCAGCGGACGCCGCCGCTACGTGCGGCTCGACGTGCTGCATCGCGAGAACCTGGTGCGCACGCTCGACCGTTTCGGGATCGTCGACGTGCCCGACGCCGACATCGACTCGCTGAATCTCGCGTGGCACCGGCTCGATCCGTGGCCGGATGCCGTCGCCGGGCTGCACCGGCTGAAGCAGCGCTACATCATCGCGCCACTGTCGAACGGCAATATCCGGCTGATGGTCGACGTCGCGAAGCATGGCGGGCTGCCGTGGGACGCGATTCTCGGCGCCGAGGTCGCCCGCGCGTACAAGCCGTCGCCGGCGGTCTATACCGAAGCGGTCGAGATTCTCGGCCTCGCGCCGGCCGAGCTGTGCCTGGTGGCCGCGCACAACGGCGATCTGGGCGCCGCGCGCCGGCTCGGGCTGTCTACCGCGTTCGTGCTGCGGCCGACCGAGCACGGGCCCGGCCAGACGACCGACCTGCAAGCCGACGAGGCATGGGATTTCGACGTCAGGGACCTGAACGAACTCGCGGATCGGCTCGGCTGCCCGCGTTGAAGGCCTGCGGCGCGG